>NZ_JAOBSU010000100.1:0-6470 GCF_025447695.1 Streptococcus danieliae
CCATTGTTTTTTGGCAATTTCTGATGATTTTTTAGCTATTTACACGGAGTTGTTTGAGGTATGAATAATTTGGGTTTTACACTTTTTACGCGAAAACAGCCCCCGGGATCTGAAACACGGTTTGGTAATCATACCCAGCAAAACCGGGGAATCTCGATTTCTTAAAGAAGACAATTGTTGGTTTTGAATAAGTTGCAAGACTGGCAAGACTCGCCTCAATATTCAAAACCGTATCTCTTATTTTCTTTGTCCAACCCTGTACCCAACAATCAAAATCCAGCCCATACACTTTCCTCGTCTTTACACGAATCTCATCCCCAATCCTGAAAGACCGCTGTTGAGCCATTAAATCCAGCGCTTTTTCATTCCCTATCCCTTTTGCTTATTTATTCGCAATTTTCCTTCCAAAAAAACGAATAAAAAAGAAAAAGGCAAAGGAGCTACCGATGAAGAAAAAGCTACTCACCCTACTCCTACTCTTTGTTAGTGCACTGTTAGCACTACCTGTTCTGGCCGAAGCCCGGAAGGAGGTTGGTCCTCAAGAGGCCCACAGTTATCCCTTTCATCTGACCCAGGCCTTGATTGCTAGATCGAAGGCAGGGCAGAGCGTGCGGGGGACGGGTACCTATCTTGGGAAGGGAATCTTACTTACTGCCGCCCACAATCTCACAGATGAGCGAGGACGGCTACTGGCTGGACAGACAGTTCGGTCCTACAATGCTCAGGGGACTGAGGTTTTCCACACGGGTGCTACGGCCCATCCCTACCACCTTCCTGCTGGCTACCGGGGCTACGAGGATTTACGTAAAGATCTGGGGTTGATTGAGGTTACATCCAGTTTAGGGCTTCCCGTGGGGCAGCAGGAGTTAAAATTAGCGGTCTATACCCAGGCTCAGAAGCTGGTAGGGAAAAGGGTCTCCAGTATGGGTTTTTCAAGTCTAACGCGGCCACCCTATACCCAGGCTAGTGGTCAGGTGCTTGCGGTAGAGGCTGATGGTACACTGACGGCAGATTTGGAACTAGTTGAGGAGAACTCGGGTTCACCTGTGTTTCTGGATGGGGAGATTATCGGGATTGTCACAGCGGTAACAGAAGAATGCCGGGGGCAAAGTAGTTGTTCCCGGGCCACCATCACGCTCCTGACTCCAGAACTGAAAAAGGAGCTACTGGATCCCGCCGGAATCCAGGCTCGCTTGATAGACTAATAAAAAGTCCCCTGCGTGTGTGCGCAAGGGACTTTTCAGCTGGTTCAGTGGCCTAGGTAGGCAGTGTCGACGGTTCGGAGGCCGTCGATGTGGAGGCTGAGATTGTCCTTGATGGGACCGCCCAGCGGATCGAGGATAAAGTCGATGCCTTCTCGTCGTGCCAGTTTGGCGGCGGGGACGAAGTCACTATCACCGGCGATGAGGATGATGCGGTCGACTTGTTGTTTATAGGCCAGGGAGCAGATGTCCAAACCGATGCGGATGTCCGTCCCCTTTTGCTGGAGGTTGAGGCGGAAGTCCATTTCCTTGAGGTCATCCACGGTGCGCTGGCCGGATAGGAGAGCCTGTAGAGCTTCTTCTCGCAGCGTGTAGCGGGGACTGCTTTCCGATAGTTCTCCCATACGTAGGGCGATCCGGCGTTTGTGGCTCAGTTCCATAAAAAATTCCTGGGTCCAGCGGAGGGTGTCACTTTTACTGTAGTCCACAACCCGAGTCCCGAAGGGATTCAGCAGACTCGCTGCTAGTGGGGGACAGTCATAATAGAAGATCCTGTAGAGGTCGTGGCGGACTTCCGCCTGGTAGCAAGATTCCTTCAAATGCCGACTACAATACTTATACAACCGCTGGGCTGATTGGGCTGGCTCCTCTGAACCGTAGGCCAGATTGGTCCGCTTACGGTAATAGCCACCGTCTACTAAAATTGCTGTTTTCATAAAACTCCTTTTCCTGCCTGGAAAAGAGACCTAGCCCTTTTCCCCAACAGACCTTATAAAATCTGAGAGTTACCCTCTCATCTTTTTATTCGAAAAAAAATTTAAAAAAACTCAACGAGTCTGCTTCGACTCGCTGATTTGTTAATATTCCATAAAACGGCCCAGGGTGTGGACATTGTCCGCAATGGTCACAAAGGCTTCGGGATCGGTTTCCCGCATGATCCACTTGAATTCGTGGTACTCTGCGCGCGTGATGATGATGATCAAGACCGCCTTGCGCTCATGCTTATAGGCGCCCTCAGCATCATTCAAGATGGTCACCCCGCGCTCCAAACCGGTATGGATGCCCTTGATGACCCGCTCTGGATAGCTGGTCACAATCATGGCCTGCATTTTTCGTTGCTTGGTAAAAACCAAATCGGTCACCCGCGTGGAGACAAAGAGGGTTACCAAGGAATAAAAAGCATAGGGCCAGCCAAAGGAGAGCCCGGCCATGAGAATAATCACCCCGTTGAGGGCCAGCGACAAGTTGCCGACCTGCCGACCCGTCCGCTTGCGGATAGTCAAAATCACAACATCCATCCCGCCACTAGAGATATTGGCCCGCAGGGCCAAACCAATCCCCAAGCCCATCAGAGCACCCCCAAAGAGGGCATTGATCATCGGATCAGGGGTCAAGGTCACTTCTGGAATCCACTCCATAAAAAGAGTGGAAAAGCTGACCGTGATAAAGGTGAAAATTGTAAACTTAGGCCCGATCTGGCACCAGGCTAGCACCATCAAGGGAATATTGATGGCGTAATAAATCGCGGCCAGGGGCAGGTTCAGCCCCCCATAAATAGCCAGCTTCACCTGAATAATCTGGGCCAAACCAGTAGCTCCAGACGAGTAGACATGCCCGGGCTGGTAGAAAAAATTGATAGCCAGGGCTGACAAAATACCGTAGAGCACTGCAGCCGATAACTTCTCATCATACTTTTCCCGGGAAATGCTCTGTAGGAGTTTGATAAAGTGGAAACGCCGACCTAGTTCATCCAACCAGGCCCGAAAAGCACGGTAGTATTTATTCCTTTTCATCCTCTTGAACCCGTAGACTCAGCTCTTCCAATTGGCTCAAAGCCACTGGACTCGGAGCCTGAGTCATAGGATCTGTGGCCTTGTTGTTTTTCGGAAAGGCGATAACTTCCCGAATATTGTCTTGGCCAGCGAGCAGCATTACAAAGCGGTCCAAACCGATGGCCAAGCCGCCATGTGGTGGGAAGCCGTAATCCATAGCTTCGAGCAGGAAGCCAAATTGTTCTGCTGCTTCTTCTTGACTGAAGCCAAGAGCCTTAAACATCCGTTCTTGTAGGTCTCGCTGGTTAATCCGAAGGCTTCCGCCACCCAATTCATAACCGTTCAAGACAATATCGTAGGCAATGGCCTTAACCTTGCTGAGGTCGCCTTCCAACTCGGAAGCCGTATCCATTTGTGGCAGGGTAAACGGATGGTGGGCACTCATGTAGCGGCCTTCTTCTTCAGACCACTCAAACATTGGCCAGTCTACGACCCAGAGGAAGTCGAAGCGGCTCTCGTCGATAAGACCCAGCTCTTTTCCTAAACGCACGCGCAACGCCCCAAGAGTTGCATTGGCCACTTCCAATTCATCCGCAACAAAGAGCACCAAGTCCTGCTCGCCCAACTGGAGGCGGACCACCAACTGCTCTTCGTGGCTGGTCAAGAATTTGGCAACCGGCCCTGTCAGAGCACCGTCTAGGTATTTGACCCAAGCCAAGCCCTTAGCGCCATATTGCTTGGCAATCTCGGTCAACTTATCGATATCCTTACGGGAATACTGGTCAGCAGCACCACGCACCACAATGGCCTTAACAGCTGGAGCTTGGGAGAAGACCTTGAATTCTACATCGGCAACCAACTCGGTCAAGTCTTCCAAAAGCATGTCAAAGCGGGTATCTGGCTTATCAACCCCGTAGAGTCGCATGGCTTCATCGTATTTCATCCATGGGAAGGGCAGGCTAACCTCAATACCTTTGGTATCCTTCATTACCTTGGCAATCATGCCTTCTACCAAGTCTTGAATTTCTTGTTCGGATAGGAAAGAGGTCTCCAAGTCCACCTGGGTAAATTCTGGCTGACGGTCGCCCCGCAAGTCTTCATCCCGGAAACACTTCACAATTTGATAGTAGCGGTCAAATCCGGCATTCATCAAAAGCTGCTTGGTGATTTGCGGACTTTGAGGGAGGGCATAGAAGTGCCCCTCATGCACCCGGCTTGGCACCAAGTAGTCCCGAGCTCCTTCTGGTGTGGACTTAGCCAAGAAAGGCGTCTCCACATCAATAAATTCTTGCCCATCCAGGTAATTCCGGATGCTGTGGGTTACCTGAGCCCGTAGTTTAAAGTTGGCCAACATCTCCGGACGGCGCAAATCCAAGTAACGGTAACGCAAGCGGGTATCATCATTAACTTCAATGCCATCCTTGATTTCAAACGGTGTTGTTTTGGCCGTGTTTAAGATGGTCAACTGCTCCACCTGCATCTCCACTTGCCCTGTTGGCAATTGGTCATTGGCCTGCTCCCGAGCCAGAATCTTCCCGGTCGCCTCAATCACATACTCGGACCGCAAACTCTCAGCCGCCTGCATAACCGCCGCATCCACTAATTCAGGATTGATCACCAACTGCATCAACCCTTCCCGGTCGCGCAGGTCAATAAAGATCAAACCACCCAAATCCCGACGACGACCAACCCAACCTTTTAGGGTCAGCGTCTGACCAATTTGCTCCGAGCGCACGCGCCCCGCATACATCGAACGTTCCATCAACCTATTCCTCTTTCTCTGTTTGTCTTATTTCATGTAAAATTTCAATGGCTGTTCCTGTGATAAAGTAGGCCAGTCCAGCCAAAAAGCCAAATATCAGGGCCAAATAGCGGTAAAAGAAGTCATTCCGGGCCAAGGCGCAAATACAACCAATCACCAGCCCGACCACCAGCGCTTGGATCAGCGCCCCTATCAGTCTCTTCTTCATCTGACTAGTCATCTCCCAAAGCTAAGACTCGTGCCACAACTGCCGCAGCATCTTGCTCCAAGTCACTCAAAGCCACTTCCATCTGAGCCCGTGTGGCGTTGTTTTTAACCGTCACCCGACCAGATTCCAACTCAGATTCTCCAAGAGTAATCAAGGTCTTGGCCTGGAATTGATCCGCCGCCTTAAACTGAGCCTTGAGCTTGCGGTTGAGATACTCTCGCTCCGCTGTCAATCCTTGCCGACGCAGGGACTGAACCAAAAGGGTTGCAGCCTGATTCACCTTTACCTCCTTAGAGGTCGAATCTGACAGATCATCAGTATCTGAAAAGTCATACGGATTTTTTAACTTGTTACTTTTTTCTGCCCCCAAGGTAGCAACATAGACATCCAAGGCTGGTAAACCTGGAAGTTCTACCCCTTGCTTGTCAAGCAGTAAAAGCAAGCGCTCCACCCCAAGACCAAACCCAAAACCTGGGGTCTCAGGACCACCAAAGTAGGTCACCAAGCCATCGTAACGACCACCGGCGCAGACCGTCAAATCAGCCCCCTTAACCTCTGTGATAAATTCAAAAATGGTGTGGTTGTAGTAATCCAGCCCCCGCACCATCCGCGGATCCATCACATAGTCAATCCCCAGGGCATCCAACAGGCTACGCACCTGATCCAGGTGCGCCTGGCTTTCCTCATCCAGGTAATCCAAGATCGACGGAGCTCCCTCCACCAAGGCTTGATCCGCCTTTTCCTTGGAGTCCAAAACCCGTAAAGGATTCTCCTCCAAGCGGCGTTGACTATCCGCTGATAGGGACTCCTTATGCGGTAGGAGATAGTCAATGAGGGCTTGCCGATAAGTAGCCCGCACTTGCGGTGTTCCCAAGCTGTTAAGATGCAGACGAATCCCTGTCAAGCCCAGCTCTCTGAAAAAATCGGCCGCCATAGCAATCACTTCAACATCGGTCGCCGGATTACTAGACCCGAAAGCCTCGACCCCAATCTGGTGGAACTCCCGCAAACGACCCGCTTGCGGCCGCTCATAGCGGAACATAGAGCCCATGTAGAAGAGCTTCACCGGCTTTTGCACCTCCGGCGCAAACAACTTATTCTCCACATAGGAACGCACCACCGGCGCTGTCCCTTCCGGACGCAGGGTAATATGACGATCGCCCTTATCATAGAAATCATACATTTCCTTGCTGACAATATCTGTCGTATCACCGACCGACCGGCTAATCACCTCGTAATGCTCGAAGTGAGGCGTCCGGATCTCCTCAAAGCGGTAGCGTCCGAAAATTTCCCGAGCCCGCGCTTCCACAAACTGCCATTTACGCGATTCGCCCGGTAAAATGTCCTGGGTTCCCTTTGGTTTCTGTAGTTTCATAACGTTCCTTTTCCTTTAGTTACATTAGAACAATTTTAGCACAATTCCCCCCTCTACGAAAGCTCTAGCTCAAAGGAATCATTCCCGTTGCTTATTCTTTTTGAAAATAATGTCAGGATTCTGACTCCTCATCATCAATTTCATAAAAATG
>NZ_JAOBSU010000101.1:0-6368 GCF_025447695.1 Streptococcus danieliae
TACCGTGGCGATTTTTCTTTTTATACTCTTCTATTCCCTTGGTATACATCGGATCAGAGACAACGGGAATGATTCCAAAGTTCAGCACGCTGCTTTTAAGAAAAAACAAAAACGAACCATAGATGCAAAGTTCACTAAATTTATTCGGAAAATTATCGCCTGCACTTCTCTTTTTTTGTTACAATGGAAACAGTAAAAAGATAGGAGATCACCATGGAAAAAAAGGCTGTTTACAAGTATCTACTGAGGGCATCGTTGCTGCTAGCACCGCTTGCTTTAGCCAGTAGCCTACCCCAAGAAACGATCGCTGCCGACGAACAAAGCCCCGCAACAGAGGCACTAGCGGCAAACACCCCGCAAGAAAGCGCAGAACGTTCGGATTTAGCTCAAGCTCCTGCTGAAAGTTCCGAAGCCCTCCCGACCTCTGAGACCAGCCCAAGTGCGGAAACAGCCACGACAGCCCTAGCTGAGGTCCGTCAAGGGGAAAAAGGCCAAGAGTTTACCGTTCAAGGCAAGGTCATCAGTGATGTCAATGCCTGGGGTGGAAACGGCTTCTACATCCAGGACGAGGCAGGTACCGGAGTCTATGTGTATCCCGGTAAGAAACAAGAAGTCAGCCGTGGCGACAGTGTCCAATTCAAGGGCAACTTGGGCGATTTCAACGGTGAACTCCAACTCACCAAGGTTGCAGACCTGACCAAAGTAGCAGACATCCCCGTCCCTGCCCCAACTGTTACCACCATTGAGGGCCTGACTGATCAACTCCAATCCACCCTGGTCACCCTCAAAGATGTCACCGTTGGCGCCATTTCCAGCGATAACAAGGGCAATTCTAGCTTTAACCTGACGGACATCACTGGCCAACAAGTAGCCGTCCGCGTTGATGCCCGCACCGGCATCAGCAACAGCCTTTTAAACAATCTGATTTCCGAAAACGACACCATCCACATCACTGCGATTTTGTCGACCTACCGTGGTAAAAACCAACTCAAACCCTTCCTCGAAAACCAGTTTGAAATCGTTAAAAAGGGAACTGCCGCACCGCCTGCGGAAACCATCGTCACCGTTGGTGAGATCCAAGGGGAAGGTCATGTCTCCCCACTAGAAGGCCAAACCGTTACCGTGCAAAATGTTGTGGTAACCTATGTCGCCAACAAGAACCATTTCTATATCCAGGACCTCAACCCTGACAAGAATCCGAAAACCTCTGACGGTATCAACGTCTATCTACCTAACCACAGCGTAGCCCTTGGGGATACCCTCAGCATCACAGGAAAAGTCGTGGAATACCTGGGCTCTGGTTACAGCGAAAAAGACCAAACCGATCTAACCACCACCCAGTTGGCTGCAACAAAGGTCGTCAAAGAGGGC
The DNA here is from genome assembly GCF_025447695.1 of Streptococcus danieliae. NCBI lineage: Bacteria > Bacillati > Bacillota > Bacilli > Lactobacillales > Streptococcaceae > Streptococcus > Streptococcus danieliae. The sequence continues at coordinate 1,372 of NZ_JAOBSU010000101.1, forward strand.
ACTGCAGCTGTCCCTGCCCCAGTCATTCTGGGAACGGATCGCCTAGCGCCAACCAAGATCGTGGAAGATGATGCCTTCAGCTCCTTTGATCCAGACACAGACGGCCTTGATTTCTGGGAGTCCCTTGAAGGCATGGTCGTCGGCATTGACAACGCCAAGGTGCTTGGCCCTCAGGCCAACAAGGAAGTCTATGTGGTCCCAGGCAATTACACCGACCCGATGAACAAGGTAGGCGGTTTACTCTTAGAAGCAGACAACCCCCATCCCGAAAAAATCGCTGTCCTTTTTGACAAAAATCTCATCACCAAAACAGGAGATTCCTTCCAAGGACGTATTTATGGACCAATCTCCTACGGCTACACCAACTACAAACTCCTAGCCAAGGTTGCCGACTCACCAAAGATCACCGACGGTGGGGTACAACCAGAGGCCACCAGTATTGTCAAAGACCCAGAGAAACTCAGCATTGCTTCTTATAATATTGAAAACTTCTCAGCCAACAACAAAACCACCGACAATGCCAAGGTTAAACGCATCGCAACCTCCTTTGTAGAGGACCTCAAATCGCCGGACATCATCACCCTGATTGAAGTCCAGGACAACAACGGAAGCACCGATGACGGCAATGTCGACGCCAGCCAAAGCGCCCGCCGCCTCATTGAAGCCATCAAGGCCCAAGGCGGACCCGAATACCGCTACATCGACATCGACCCTGAAAACAATAAAGACGGCGGTGCCCCCGGCGCCAACATCCGCACCGGCTTCCTCTACAATCCGGAGCGCGTGAGCCTGGCTGACAAACCCAAAGGCGACGCCCACACACCAGCCGCTTGGGAAAACGGAGCGCTGACACACAGCATCGCCCGCATCGAACCAACCCACCAAGCCTGGACAAACTCCCGCAAACCGGTCATCGCCGAATTCCAATTCCAAGGCCAAACCGTCCACGTCATCGCCGTCCACCTCAACTCCAAACGCGGAGACAACGGCTACTTCGGCAAAATCCAACCCGTCACCTTCAAATCCGAAGACCAGCGCCACCAAATGGCCACCCTCATCAACCAGTTCATCGCCCAAGGAATGAACCAAAACCCTGACCTCAAGGTAGCCATGCTGGGAGACTTCAACGACTTCGAATTCAGCAAAACCATGGAGCTCATCTCAGGTGATACCCTGTCCAACCTAGTCAGCCGCCATGACAAGGACGACCGCTTCTCCTACTTCTACCAAGGAAACAACCAGTCCCTCGACAACATCGTCCTCTCCAACAACCTCCTCGACCGCTACGAGTTCGACATGATCCACGTCAACTCCATCTTCATGAAAGAACACGGCCGCGCCTCCGACCACGACCCACTCCTGGTCCAACTCGACCTCAAACCAAAAGAAACCGTCACACCAGAAACGGAAAAACCACAACCAGAGATGGAAGAGCCTAAGACTGAAGAACAGCCTGTGATTCCTGAAGTCAAGGAACCGGAAAACGAAAAACCAGGCGAGGAAGATCTGAAACCTCAGCCTGAGACGGAAGAGCTTAAGACCGAGGAGCAACCTGTTACTCCTGAAGTCAAAGAACCGGAAAACGAAAAACCAAGTGAGGAAATAGTAAATCCTCAGCCTGAGACGGAAGAACCTAAGACTGAGGAGCAACCTGCTACTCCTGAAGTCAAAGAACCGGAAGCTGAAAAGCCAAGTGAGGAGACAGTGAAGCCTCAGCCAGAAGCTGAAGAGCCTAAGACCGAGGTGCAACCAGCCACTCCTGAAGTCAAGGAACCGGAAACCGAAAAACCTAGTGAGGAAACAGTAAATCCTCAGCCAGAAACCGAAGAGCCTAAGACTGAGGAGCAACCTGTTACTCCTGAAGTCAAGGAACCGGAAACCGAAAAACCTAGTGAGGAAACAGTAAATCCTCAGCCAGAAACCGAAGAGCCTAAGACTGAAGAACAGCCTGGGATTCCTGAAGTCAAGGAACCGGAAACCGAAAAACCAGGCGAGGAGACAGTAAATCCTCAGCCAGAGGCTGAAGAGCCTAAGACTGAGGAGCAACCTGCTACTCCTGAGGTTAAGAAGCCAGAAAACGAAAAACCAGGCGAGGAAGATGTGAAACCTCAGCCTGAGACGGAAGAGCCTAAGACTGAAGGGCAACCTGCTACTCCTGAAGTCAAAGAACCGGAAGCTGAAAAGCCAAGTGAGGAGACAGTAAAACCTCAGCCAGAGACGGAAGAGCCTAAGACCGAGGAACAACCAGCCACTCCTGAAGTCAAGGAACCGGAAACCGAAAAAACAGGCGAGGAGACAGTAAAACCTCAGCCAGAGACGGAAGAACCTAAGACTGAAGAGCAACCTGTTACTCCTGAAGTCAAAGAACCGGAAGTCGAAAAGCCAAGTGAGGAGACAGTAAATCCTCAACCAGAGACGGAAGAGCCTAAGACTGAGGAGCAACCAGCTACTCCTGAAGTCAAGGAACCGGAAACCGAAAAATCAGGCGAGGAAGATGTGAAACCTCAGCCAGAGACGGAAGGACCTAAGACTGAGGAGCAACCAGCTACTCCTGAAGTCAAGGAACCGGAAACCGAAAAATCAGGCGAGGAAACAGTAAATCCTCAACCAGAAACGGAAGAGCCTAAAACTGAAGAACAGCCTACGACTCCTGAGGTTACGGAGCCAGAAAACGAAAAACCAGGCGAGGAGACAGTAGAACCTCAGCCAGAAGCTGAAGAGCCTAAAACTGAAGAACAGCCTGCGACTCCTGAGGTTACAGAGCCGGAAGTTGAAAAACCTAGCGAGGAGACAGTAAAACCTCAGCCAGAGGCCGAAGAACCTAAGACTGAGGAGCAACCTGTTACTCCTGAAGTCAAGGAACCGGAAACCGAAAAACCAGGCGAGGAAGATGTGAAGCCTCAGCCTGAAGCTGAAGAGCCTAAAACTGAAGAACAGCCTGGGATTCCTGAGGTTAAGGAGCCGGAAAACGAAAAACCAGGCGAGGAAGATCTGAAACCTCAGCCAGAAACGGAAGAACCTAAGACTGAAGAGCAACCTGTTACTCCTGAAGTCAAAGAACCGGAAAACGAAAAACCAGGCGAGGAGACAGTAAATCCTCAGCCTGAGACGGAAGAACCTAAGACTGAAGAGCAACCTGTTACTCCTGAAGTCAAGGAACCGGAAACCGAAAAACCAGGCGAGGAAGATGTGAAGCCTCAGCCAGAAGCTGAAGAGCCTAAAACTGAAGAACAGCCTGGGATTCCTGAGGTTAAGGAACCGGAAGTTGAAAAACCTAGCGAAGAGACAGTAAATCCTCAGCCTGAAGCTGAAGAGCCTAAAACTGAAAAACAACCGGTAACGCCGGAAGTTAAGAAACCTGAGGCTACAAAACCTAGTGGAGAAGCTGTAAAATCAGCTAACTCTCAAATCGAAGCACAACCAAAGGTTAAAGAGAAACTCGTTTCTTCTCAAGTTTCAAACCTTCCGACAGACCAAAAGGCTTCTGCTAAAGTAAAAGCAGCGACAGGAGTTCAGCCACAACTAGCTACAGATGCAGGGCAAAAAGAATTGCCAAAAACCGGGGACAGCTCTCAAACAGCAGCTGTTGCTGCAGGCCTGAGTGCCACTCTTGCCTTACTCATGACCGTCAAATCCCGTCGTCGGAAACAAGATTAGGATTTTTATAGTTTTTAACTAAGAAAGTATTTTTGAAACACAGGAGTAGGATTTAGCGCCTCGCACTCTTACTGTTCGGCTGGAAAGGTTGGAACAACCTTTTCTAGCCGAATTTTTTTAAAAAAAGTTGTCAAGTAACTTTACTTTACAATTCATTTGTGTTATTCTTTTAAAGTTGACGAATCGTCAAAGAATATTCTATTGGAGGAAACAAAAAAATGGCAGTACCTGCACGTCGCACATCAAAAGCGAAGAAAAACAAACGTCGTACACACTACAAATTGACAGCACCATCTGTTCAATTCGACGCTACAACTGGTGACTACTCACGTTCACACCGTGTATCTCTTAAAGGATACTACAAAGGACGTAAAATCGCTAAAGCTCAAGCAGCTAAATAAGAATAGAAGGGAGCACTCATGCGCGTAAATATCACACTTGAACACAAAGAATCTGGTGAACGCTTGTACCTAACTTCTAAAAACAAACGCAACACACCAGACCGTCTTCAATTGAAAAAATACTCACCAAAATTGCGTAAACACGTTGTATTTACTGAGGTAAAATAAGCATTTCAAAAAAGTCCTAGAATTCCTAGGACTTTTTGCTTTACACTTTTTTCTGTAACTATGGTATAATTAATACATAAAAAGAGCTGGACGGCAATCCAGCTCAAAGTAGAACCGTTTAAGACGGTGACTCGTTAAACAGATTTAATCCGTCCTACTCGTCAAAGTAAAGGGACGGATTATTTTTTGTCTCCATCTTTGAAGATTAGATGGCAGAGACCGATCAACTCAATGCTAAAACTAGCAAAGAAAAAGATGGTCTGCACAACTTCAAAGGCGGTCAAAAAGCACTCCTCCTTCCTGTCAGATTTTGATGAATTACCCATAGGCATCACCTCTCCTTCAGAATCAGGAGCCACCGTCTTCACTTTTCTACAAGATTTATTCTAGCATATTCGTTACTAAAAATCATGGATGAACCGGGCATCTAACGGTATTAGAATCCAAAGAACTCCCTAGAACTTGGCCTTCCATTTTCACCTTTAACAGCAAATGTGTTATAATCGAAATATAAAAAGAGCTGGATTGCAGGCCAGCTCCAATGTAGAACCGTTTAAGACGGTGACTCGTTTATTAGCTAAAGAGAATAGCCGTTACTAGCCAAAGTATTGACGGCTATTTCTTTTTGTTTCCATCTTTGAAGATTAGATAGCAGAGACCGATCAACTCAATGCTAAAACTAGCAAAGAAAAAGATGGGTGTGTCAAGAATTTTGTGTAAACTCCAAAGCAGAGTTTGAATGTGTGTATTAATCGGACAAGGAATTGTAAG
>NZ_JAOBSU010000102.1:0-6356 GCF_025447695.1 Streptococcus danieliae
ATATGCCTTTGAAAGTCAGACTGGCTATTGTTTCAACGCTCAGTTACGTCCTGGAAATCGCTATTGTTCTGACGGAGTAGTAGAGTTCCTTCAACCTATTTTTAGAGGTGCCCAACACAATATAGGAGGTAGACGGTGAGGTATTTATTCATTCGTGCCATGATTGAGGAGCATTACGATGAGCTGACACGGACTGAAAAAGATATTGCTGATTTTTTTCTCGGTTCCTTCCCCCCGACTGTTTCGTTGGCCGCCAACCGTTTATCGGACTATCTTCATGTTTCGGAAGCGACTCTGACACGCTTTGCTCAAAAATGTGGCTTTTCAGGTTATCGGGAATTTTCCTATCAGTTGAAGGAACAATTGGCTCAGATGCAAGGAGAGGTGCATCCGGGTTTATCAGACAAGGCCTTAAATGTTTTGGCGGATTATGAGCAGATCTTGGATGCCAATCAAGAGTTGTTGGTAGAAGCTCATATCCATTGGCTGACGGAGCAGCTAGAGCAAGCAAAGCGTGTCTATTTTTATGGCAAGGGTTTTTCTGGTTTGGTAGCCCAGGAATACAGTATTCGCTTTTTAAGGTTGGGCTTGGTTTCTGAGGCTGTGACCAATGATGATATGTTGCACTGGGTGGATGGGGTGATTGATGCTAGCTGCTTGGTGATTGGTTTATCGGTTTCTAGTGAAACCCAGTCGGTTTTGGATTCCCTACGAAAGGCTAGTGAGAAGGGCGCGCGAACCTGCTTGATTACGACTCAGGATAAGGGGATAGAGTATATTGATTGTACCTTGAGGGTGGCCACGACGAGGCATTTAAATTACGGAAATCGAATTTCTCCCCAGTTGCCTTTGTCCTTTGCCTTAGACATTGTTTTTGCCTATTTTATGGACCACGGTTCCAAGGAGCAAAAACAGGAATCTTATGAGCGATCCTTGATTAATGGGCAACCGGATAAGAAGAAAGTTTGAAAATATATCAGAAAAAGTTCCAAACACCATGAAAATATTTGGAACTTTTTTCATACCTGTTTTTTAGCAAATTACTTGCTTTGTGAATGTGGATGGTTTATAATAAGCTTGTCGAAAACAATTGTTTTGTTTGTGGCAAGTGTTTTTGAAAGGAGGAGAGGCTTGTGTTAACAGAGCGTGAGCGAGAGATTTTGGATTTGATCCGCCAGGATCCCTACCAGTCTCAGCAGGAATTGGCCAACCAGGTGGGCTATTCGCGGTCTACGGTCGCCAATCTGATTTCCAGTTTGGTTCAAAAAAATTATCTCCGTGGTCGGGCTTATATCCTAGAGAATTCGAAGTCGGTTGTCTGTATCGGTGGGATGAACTTGGATCGCAAGTTTTACGCTAGGGAAAGGCTGCAGATGGGAACTTCTAATCCGGTGGGAGCGAGTCTCTCGGTCGGCGGGGTTGGTCGCAATATAGCGGAAAACTTGGGCCGTTTGGAGGAGGATGTTTTACTGCTATCTCTGGTAGGGGATGACCACGATGGGGAGCAGTTAAAGGCGTTGACCCAGTCCTATGTCAATCTCAAGTATGTCGAAAAGCAGAGTCACCATCCAACCAGTTCCTATGTGGCTATCCTGGATGAGGACGGGGATATGACCTTAGCGCTGGCTAATATGACCATTTGCGATGAGATGACCCCTTCTTGGTTGTCCAAATATGAAAATTTGCTTCTGGATGCGAAAGGGATTGTCGCAGATTTGAATCTTCCCAAGGAGAGTCTAGATTACCTGATTCAATTGGCGCGGGAGCAGGGCTTGCAGTTGGCGATGGTTCCGGTATCGGCGCCTAAGATGAAACATCTCCCTCAAGACCTAACAGGTGTGGAGTGGCTGATTGTCAATCTGGATGAGTCGGAGGCCTATTTAGACTTGCAGTTTGGTGATGGTATCACCAAAAAAGATTTGGCCCAGGCCTGGCTGGGGCATGGCCTTAAGCAGGTCTTGATTACGGCTGGGGTTGATACCATGGTTTATGCCCATCAAGATGGGACTTATCTGGAGTTGCAACCGATTAAATTGGAGCAGGTTGTAGACGCGACGGGGGCCGGTGATGCCTTGGCCTCAGGTGTTATTTATGGTTGGTTGAATGGTTTGGCCATTCAGGAAACCTTGCAATTGGGTTTGACCAATTCTTACTATACGATTAGCTCCCAGGATACGGTTCGTCCAACCTTGTCAAAGGAGCGCCTTGCCAAAGAAAGAAAGGAACTTTTTACCAATGAAACAATATCTTGATATTGCCCCTGAAGTTGCTCAAGCCTTAGCAGAAGGCAAGCCAGTTGTGGCCCTTGAATCCACAATTATTTCGCATGGAATGCCCTACCCTCAAAATGTGGAGATGGCTCAGACAGTTGAGGCCATTATCCGGGAAGAAGGAGCGGTTCCTGCGACTATCGCCATTATGGATGGAAAATACAAAATTGGCCTTAGCGCGGCAGACTTGGAGCGCTTGGCAACCGAAAAGGATGTGGCCAAGGTATCCCGGCGGGATTTAGCCTTGATTCTCGCTCAGAAGAAAATCGGAGCTACAACAGTAGCGACGACCATGATTGGGGCTCATTTAGCAGGGATTCCTTACTTTGTAACCGGAGGAATTGGTGGTGTTCACCGTGGCTACGAAGAAACCATGGATGTGTCTGCAGATTTGGAAGAATTGGCTCAGACGCCGGTAACAGTTATTTGTGCGGGTGCTAAATCTATTTTGGATTTACCAAGAACCTTAGAGTACTTAGAAACCAAAGGGGTTCCTGTTTTGGGTTACCAGACAGATGTTCTACCAGCCTTCTATACCAGTAAATCGCCTTACAAATTAAACAGCCGCGTGGAATCTGTAGAAGAAATCGCACAAATGGATAAGGTCAGTCACGAGCTTGGTTTAAGTGCAGGTAGCTTGGTGGTGAATCCAATTCCAACTGAACACGAATTGGATGCAGCCTATATTGATGAGATTATTGCCCAAGCAGTTGTTGAAGCGGAAAAAGCAGGCATCACTGGTAAAGACATGACACCTTTCCTTTTAGGAAAAATTGTTGAGTTGACCGGTGGTGAGAGCTTGAAAGCCAATATTCAGTTGGTTTATAACAATGCCAAGGTCGGCGCACGGATCGCTAAGGCTTATAGTGAATTAAACTAAAGGGATTCTCTTGTAGAGAATCGGAGGAAAGTATGAAAGAGCAAGCCGATCGGCTTGCTCTTTCATGATTTATATAAGAATTGTTAGGAAAAAAGGTGGAAAATGAGACACAAAGCAAATCACAAACAGTCTAGAAAACGCAACCGACAGTAGTTGAGGCTCTTTTTAAGATTTTTTGCCTAGCATATTGGAAGTGTGTTTTCGTAGTCGCTAAGATTTATCAAGGAGGTTTGATAAGGTCAGATTTTGAAATTCAATAAGCATTAGTTCCCAAGTAACGAACAACAAAAGACCCTCGTGAGTTTTGTGTCTCACGAGGGTTCTGGTTATAGGTTAAAAAGATCGTTGAGATTTTCAGCTAGGGTTGGATGGGTGAAAATTTGTTGGGCTAGGTAGGTATAAGGGATCTCATTGTCCATAGCCATGGTGATCAAGTTGATGATTTCTTGAGCATTATGGGCCAAGATGCTGGCTCCAAGAATTTGCTTGGTTTCTGGGTTTACAATGCACTTAAAGGCTCCACGAAGGTCACCATCGACATGGCCGCGAGGCATGCCAGCTACTGGCATTTCTTTAGCCTTGTAAGGGAGATTGGCTTCCTGAGCTTGGGCTTCGGTAAGGCCGACTTGGGCTAGGGTTGGGCTAATAAAGATGGAGTTTGGAATGTGTTTCCGGTTTTCGAGGTTGTAGCTGCCGTCGCCTTCCAAGTAGTTGTAGACAATTCGGAAATCATCAAGGGAGATGTAGGTGAATTGTGGTCCACCGTTGACGTCACCGACGGCAAAGACACCAGGCACAGTGGTTTGACAATGTTTGTCAACTTGAATGGCACCGCGATCAGTTAGGGCAATGCTTGTGTTTTCCAAGCCCAAGTTTTGAAGATTGGGTTTGCGTCCAGTTGCATAAAGGAGAGCGTCAAATTCAAAGTCTCCTTGGTTGGTTTGGAGGAGCACTTTGCCCTCTTCTGTGTTAGAGATAGATTGGGTTAGGACACCGAGGTGGATCTGGATGCCATCTTCTTCTAGATAACCTTTGGCCATTTGAGCCAGACTTGCTTCGCTCCGTGGTAGGAAGGTATCACTGGCATCTAAGATGGTTACTTGGCTGCCGAGTTTGTTGTAGAGGCTGGCAAATTCAAGGCCGATTGGTCCAGCTCCTAGGACACCCAAGTGTTGAGGTTGCTCGTTCAAGTTTTGGATACCAGTTGAATCATAGACATGGTCGCTTTCAAGCAGGCCAGGGATTGGTAGTTGATTGGAGAGTGCTCCGGTATTGATGACAATTGTGTCAGCTGTCACCTCTTGGCGTTCAGAACCGGCTTCTAGTTGGACAACCTTGTCGGATAGGAAGCTGGCGCTGGCATCAAAGAGGGTGACACCCGCTCCCTCTAACATGGCATAGTTCTTCTGATTGAGGCGACCTGTTACAGCTTCTTTTTCAGCCATGACTTGGCTGAAAGAGAGGTTTTGATCGGCTGCCCGAAGGAGGGTTTTTGTGGGGATACAGCCGATGTTGATACAGGTTCCGCCATACATTGCTGGGTCCTGTTCTACCAAACCAACCTTTTTACCCTGGCTAGCCATCTTAGCAGCTAGGGTTTTTCCTGCTTTCCCAAAACCAATAACAAATAAATCAAAATGTAGCATAGTTCTTTCCTTTACCAAAAAAGCACCAGCGATGAAACTGGTGCGTGGGTCTTAAAAGAGTTTTTTCAATTTATCGACCGCACCACTGAGACCTTCAGATCCTGAAACCAAGGCTTTGGCTTGGTCAAGGTAAGATCCAAGATCATCTTTGTGTTCATCGATGAAGCTCTTAGCAGCTTCAAGGTCTTTGTTTTCGATGAGTTCTTTAACTTTATTGAAGAGTTCAACTGGATTCATAGGATTCTCCTTTTGTTTTTCTATTATTAGGATAGCATAATTTGTGAGGGAAGGCTATTGATATGGATTGGTTGAAACAAAAACAGCTTCTGGAACGTAAAAATCACTAGATAGGAGTTCTAAATGGCCTGTTTGCGGATTTCGTTTAAAGACAGTTGCGTTATCAGATTCTTGGTGGATCACAATCAAGAAGTTTTGGTCACTGGAGAAATTAAAGTCACGGGGGAAGTCTCCATGGCTGGGAACAATTTGTACTTGTTGGAGATTGCCATCAGCGAGGATCTTAAAAACAGTAATGGAATTGTGTCCGCGATTTGAGACATAGACAAACTTGCCATCCTGACTCATACGGATAGCACCAACGGCATTGTCTCCTTGATAATCTGCTGGTAGGGTGGTTTGCTGGCTGAGGTAGTCAAAATCACCAACACCATCATAAACCAAGGTTTCTACCGTAGAGTTGAGTTCACAAGCCAGATAGGCCATTTTAAAATGGGAATGGAAAACCAGATGGCGGGGACCAGAACCGGGCTGGGCCTGGTAGTGATTGATCGGAGTGAGTTTACCAGCATCGGAAACACTATAGGTGGTTACACGGTCCGCTCCAAGGTCACAGGTGACCAGGTACTTATCCGGAGTTAGGTCTGAGAAGTGAACATGGGACGAAGCTTGGTTGGGGTGGGGGCCAGAGCCTTCTTGGTTGACGGCGTCGACCAAGGCTAAGCGACCGTTTTCCTCAATCCGATAAGCGGTTACTTGCCCCTTGTGGTAGTTGGATCCATAAACCAGTTGTCGTGGGCCATCATAGGCGACGTAGCAAAGAGAAGCACCGTCCTCTAGGACATGATTGAGGAGCTCTCCTGTTAAACGATAGGCTCCGATACCACCTTGGCCATTTTGGCCTGCAACGCTGTAAAGTTGCCCGCTTGGATTGAAAGCGAGGTAGGTCGGACTGGTTTCTGGAGTCAGAAGCTCAAGGGCTGACAGTTGGCCAGTGCTCAGGTCTAACTGGGCTGTATAAATCCCTTTAGAATCGCGTTTTGTATAAGTTCCGAAGTAGAGAGTATCAAACATAGGTATCTCCTTTAACTAGAGTCTAGGGGCTTAGATCTCTTGGTGAGAAGCAAGCGCTAACTGCTTTTATTATATCATAGGCTAGTCGCAGTTTTTTTGCTTAAAAAATGCTAAAATGAAAGGAAATCTCGAAAAAGGAGTTCAGTATGCAGGAAAAAGAACGGACGTTTACCCTCCCGAGTTTATCAGTTTAAAAAAGACAAAGGATAGCTAACCCCTTGTGTACCAAGGAGTTTGGCCATCCTTTTT
>NZ_JAOBSU010000103.1:0-6316 GCF_025447695.1 Streptococcus danieliae
TGCCATTGTTTTTTGGCAATTTCTGATGATTTTTTAGCTATTTACACGGAGTTGTTTGAGGTATGAATAATTTGGGATAACCCAACATCAAAACGTTGTCTCCAACAGCCTGATTGGCCGCATGAAGAATGTTGTGATTGGCCGCATGGGTCAAGCGTGTGGTTGTAAAGAGATAGTACTGGTTACCAAGTTTGACAACATTTGGACGTTCCAACTCATCACTAACCATTGGAGAACTTACAAGTGGTGTGTAGTATTGAGCCACATAAGGACGTTTCTCACTGCCACCTAAGCGGACAATTCCGATTGCTGCATTGGAATGAGCCGCTTTTTTGTACATCCCTTCATTTTCCAACAAGTTGAAGAGTCTCTTAACCATGTAAGACGCATCGCCACCATAGTTGTTCCAGTTGTAGATTTGCTCTTCGCCTTGGTAGTTTTGTTGACCAGTGCTAGCCTCAAAGACCAAGTAACGTGTTCCATCTGCTTCCTCTACAATATGCGGATCACGCATGGCAATATTATCAAAACCACGATCCCCTTGAGTCCACTGGGCATAGCTTTGGTAGAAATAACCATCTCCACCCTGAGGAGTCAAGACTTGGTTGTTGGTCACTGAACGAATGCGAACATCTTGATCATCAAACAACAAGTTCAAAGTAGCAGTTGCTAATTTCTGGTTGTTGGACTGATCACTCGTGTCAACATGGGTGTAATAAAGCTGGATGGAACCATCTTTATTGACAGTGGCAGAACCAGACCATTGTTGCACAAGCGGTGACAAACCATAGCCAAAGATTGAACCAGCGTTCTTCCAATTGCCAAAGTTGTTGTCCCCATACTTGTTATAAAGAAGGTAGATATGTTGGTCATTTTCATGTGGCAAGCCCATCATGGCAATAACCAATTGGTAACCATTCCAGTTTACAATATGCCCAGTCTGAGCATCTTGAACAGGCCATGAATCCCACACATCTAGATCAGCCACTTCTCCAGTTTGGGCATTACGAGTTCGTGCCGCTGGCATATTTTCAATTTGCGAAGCATTGAAATATGGAATCGCGTAACGGGAATCACGATTTACTAATGATGTTGCAATATCTTCAAAATTTTTGTAGGTGATTAAGGTTCCAGAATTTGATGGAAGATCTTTTCGAACACGATTAAGAGCAACCTTTTGCGCCTCTGTTAGGTTCGCTAGATCGAGACCTGCCTCCTTAGCAACCTCATAAGCCTGCTTGCTAAGACCACGTGTCGCTGGCTCTATTTGAGCTGAGGCTGGACTAGCAGCTGGAGCAGCTGGTTGAATTGCAGCAGCCTTCTCTACTGGAGCTGCTTCCTTCACTTCATCAGCAGCCGGTGCAACTGGTGCTGAAGCATGAGCTAGTGTAGGCTCAGCTGGGCTAGCAGGAGTTTCCACTGGAGCTGCGGAACTTGGAGCACTATTCTCAGCTGTAGTTGCAACAGGTTCTGCACCCTCAGCAGCGACCAGAACCGCTTCCTGAGCATTCGCGCCAACGCTATCAGCTGCAACAACAGATGATGTTCCAACTGCCATCACACCTGCCGTGGCTGCGCTGACCACAATCCATTTTTTCTTAGATTTACGCATTTTCTTTTACATCTTACTCTCCTAAAAATTTTTAATTTCAATATTTTAAAGTGATTTCACGAAATCACTACCAAGGAATCCGGAAATTTTACAGATTTCTTTCAAGAATTTTCCCAATCCTAGTAACATTATTGTAACATAAACACAGGAAAATACATCAATAAAAATGAAACCAGTAGTTGACAAAAGTCTACTATTTTAGCCAATCGCCCCTCACACCTCCCGCCAAAAGAAAAGCCCCTCATTTGTTAGAATACAAAATCCAACAAATAAGAGGACTAAGCCTTTTCCAATAGGTGATGATAGTCGTTTCCTTAGCTCATCTTGCTACGAAACCAAGAGGTTCTATTGCTTAATCACGCGTTGATTTATAAGCCAACTTCTCACCATGCTCTTTTACAAACGCCTCCATCTCACTATCCGGAATCTGACGTAGGTAGAGATTGGCGCGGATTGTCTCATCTTCTTCACGACAAGTTGAAAGTACAAGGTAACGGTCTTCTGCCTTAATCTCGACATCTTTTTTCTTAACCTGAGCATCCTTGTAAACTTGGTTCAACTGCTCAACAAAGTCTTGATCAGAATCAAATTCGGTGCGGTAAAAAGCCGTTGTTTCCGGAACAATAATCATGGCTACAGCTTCATAGTAATATTTCCGTTCTGGTGTTTCAACCACGACATACGGATGTTGACTAAAATAGTCGCTATTACTGTAGAAGTTTACATCATTAAACATCCGACTATCTGGAACCTTACTGCCTCGAGCATGCCCAAAGAGCCAAGTCAAGCGATCACTAAAATCCTTGCTGTTATCCATATCCATAAAGACTGTCCCCATGTAAGGCTCATGGCCCCCCGTGAAGGTCTTATCTAGATAGGTTGCATTATCAGTAGTCTGTACAACAGGTTCATCTAGATTGGTTCCCGGAGCGTAGACATAAGCGATTGTGTCTTTATTGGTTGCCAATAAAGGCTCAAAGCGTTCTTTGAGATAGACCTTGTCTTCAGCAGAGGGCTGGTAAGTCCTTGTCTGCTTATTCTGAGGTTGGGGACTATTCTGATTTGCCTTACTGGAAGAGCTGCACCCCACTAACATGAGGATTAATCCACTAAGTAAAACAAAACCTGTCAGAAAGGTTTTTATAAATCTATTTTCTAATTTCATTGCTCTACCTTCATCTTCTCAGACTCATGTTCGATCAAAATCTGGTTAGTCCTGATTTTGCAATGCTATGAGTCCTCTCATTGTGATTTTCGCTTGCTACTATAGACTTTTAGTTTACTTTTAGTACAAGGCAGCAGTCGTAGACAGCTAAAAAGCTCTGAGGAGGTTTTTAGCTTGCTAATAAAACTTTCGAAGAAAGTTTCAAAGAAGTACGGCAAGATGAGCTAACACAGTAATAAAATATAAACTAAACGACTATAAAAAGAAAGCGAGAGGGGGGTAGGATCATCCTGAAACCCGACTCTCGCCTTCTACACAGGTAATCGAATCAACTACTTGTGTCTTACTTCACTGCAGCGGTGTTTGGAAGAACTTTTTGTCCTTCTTTTTTCGCTACGTCTTTCTTAGCTGCATCTTTCTTCGCAGCTTTGACTGCAGATTTCACAGCCTCTTCAGTTGTTTTAGTTGCTTCTGATGATTTTACTTCTTCTTTAGCATCTTTTGATTCTAGTTTTTTGCCTGTGTTACGTTCATAATCCTCTGCAACACGGACATCATTTGGTTTATTAGCATCAACAGCTGATTCTTCAAAGTAATTGCCTTGAGCCTTAGCAGCTTCGATGAAAGAATTTGCCATTTTCACAAGATTTTCATTGTAAGCAGCTGAATAGGCCTCGTTATAAGCTTTTTCATAAGCAGACTTAGCCGCAGCCATTTTTTCTTCATAGTCATGACCAGAGCCGATATTGTTCATCGCTTCTTGAGCTGCAACAACATTCGCATTGTTTTGAGCAATCGCTTCTAGATCAGAGACATGACCTTCAAGATAACGATGAGCTTCGTCATAAGCATCACGCTCTGAAACATATGATTTTTGAATCAATTGGTTTGTATAGTCTGTATTCCGTCCGTCAGTGGCTCCCTCTGTTGTTTCAGCAGAAACTGCAGATACACCTAGAGCAAGCAGTGCCAAAGCAGCTGTAGAAAGTAGTAATTTTTTCATAATAAATCCTTTCTTAGAGTCTCGAGACCTAAACAATTCATTGCTTAGATAGCCATAAAGCTTTCTAACAGATAGTTTTACAACACTATCTATAGCAATTTAATTGTATGCCTAAAAAAATTCTATGTCAAGTTCCATCCAAACTTTTCTAAAACTTTTTTGTTTTTTTAAACCAATGGTTACATTTTTTTGATATTATGAATATTTTACTAAATAATGAGGTAAACTTTCGGAAAATTTTCTAAACCATTCGTTTATTTTTCCAAAAGATCTACGAATAAAGATAAAAGGGCTTGATCCGAAACCTCTTTAACACGGTAGTTTGAACCTTGGGTATCCACGCTTATTAACACCTGACTGCTTCTATCCGCCTTTCGAACGAAGAAGTACCGTTGAACCGGATCTTGAGGAGAGACCTGGTAATCATAGGCGTCTAAAATCTCCACTTTTTCCGTTACATCTTGACCTCCAGCTTCAATCAGTGTCATCGATTTCGAGGCTAGTTGTGCTTTAACAGTCTCCAGAGTTGAAGTATAGGCACCAGCCTCCTGGCTATTCAGATAATCTGCCAAGGCCTGACTTTGGACTTTGGTCCAAACAGGCTTGGTCTCTTCCTCGCTCGAAGCAGCAGTGCCGACTTCTGTATCTGAGCTAGACTTCTGCTCACTGGAATTTGATTCTTGAAGACTACTTGCTGCTCTCTCTGATTCCTGACTGGAACTGCTGCTACTTGATTCAGCATTCAGACTCGATAACTGACTAGTACCTGTTGAAGCCTCTGCTTCCTGAGGTGAACGCTTCTCGCTCGAGCTGGATTCCTCTAGGCTACTTGTTTCAGACTCTACTTCCTGATTCGCACTACTTTCGTCTGTACGACTGCTGCTTGCCTGAGTGGCTGTTGAAGCCGTCTCACTTGCACTTGACTGCGATTGGGATTCCTCCTCCCTGCTCTGAGAATTGTCCAACTTTCTTTGATAGCTAGCTACTTGCTCTATGGATATCGGACCTTGCTCCATATTCCAACGCAGGATTTCCAGTTGATCCCCCACCAAACGGAAGCCAATTGCAACTTGACTTCCATCTGAAGCTAGGAAGTCTGGTAGACTATTTCCTTGACGAATCTGGTAGAGGCCCTGACCATGATCTTGCAGTTGACCAATGCTGAACAGAAACTCTTGGTTCTGGACCCGTAGGCGACCACTTCCATCAGCCTTGAGCTTAAGTTCTCCCTGCTCCGCCTGCCAACTACCCAGTAGTCCTTCCGGAACTTGGTGCAAGACGTTCACTTCTTCTTGCTTAGAAGAACTGCTTTTCACTTCTATTTTCGCTTCTGAGGAACTAGAAGATTTTCGTTCCTTCAATTCCCGGCTCTGAGAGCTGGCGGCCTGGGCAGCCTTTTCACGACTTTGAGCAGCCGATGCTGAGGCTGACGCAGCGACTCGTGCTTCCTCCAAGGCCTGAACTTGCGCTTCCTTCATGGCAGTTTTCACACTCGCAGCTAAGTCTAGATCTACCTCTAGCTGGTCACTAGCGGCAGAAACTTCAACAGTCTTGGTCTCCGTCGTAAATTCTTTACCCATATAATAGAAGGAGGCATGCACCTGTAGTTTTTGATCTTCTAGGAGAAGCAAGGTTTTCCGTAGACCATCTGCCACCTTTTTGCCATTGACCATAAGTTTTACCTGGCTATACTCACTTGCCTTACCCGGAAGTGTAGCGGACAGCTCTTTTTCCACAGCCGTCAAATTCATCTCCAATTGATTCTTTTGGCCTTTTTCAAAAGGTAAAAGCAAATTGGTATCCAAACGCCCAAATTCTGTTGAGGCTAAAAGGCTGAGAGGCTGGTTGGTCAGCTTCACTTTCCCTAAATTCGTTGCCTTATCCTTAGGCACGGTCTGCCCATCAATGGTCAGACCGTCCAAGTTTGAAGTCACCTGGACCGCTACTGGATAGGAGGAAACGCGATAATGATCGAAGAAAAAGAAAGTTTTACCATCTTCCACCAACCCTAGAATCTGATTGCCATTGGCATCTTGGTAGACCTTGGCACCGGCCTTCTGCTGTTTGAGCTGCTCCAGTAGCTCATCTACTTGCAGACCATGATCATCTAGATAGCCCACAAAACCCTGGGCATCACTCGCAGACCACTTGCTAGTTGGCGTCGATAAGAGGCTTGCCAACCGCTCATAGTCTTGAGCTTTAACAGCCTGACTAAAACTGCGAATTGCCGCATCAGGCCCTGATCCCTGAACCGCATAAATACCTGTTCCCAAAGCGAGAGCCAGTAGGGCTACCGCCGTTAACCCCGCCTTCTTTTTACCGCTCAAAGGCGACCTTCTACTTCCTACTTGTTTCATATTCTCACCTCTATTCTATAATTTCTAAAACTCTTCTTATCTACTATTATAGATGGTAGCAAAACAAGTGTCAAAAAAGAGCCCCTTTCAGGACTCTAATTCAAGCAAGAAAAAAAGCCCCGAAGGGCAAGAACTCCGCCAGTAGGACTCGAACCTACGACATCATGATTAACAGTCAT
>NZ_JAOBSU010000104.1:0-6173 GCF_025447695.1 Streptococcus danieliae
ATTTTTATGAAATTGATGATGAGGAGTCAGAATCCTGACATTATTTTCAAAAAGAATAAGCAACGGGAATGATTCTTTTAGCTTATCTATTCTTATTTTTGAGGAATCGTGTTAAAATGATAGGTATAGAAAACGGAAGAATTTTTTAAGGAAAGCGATGAAAACCAAGTTAATTGTTATTATAGGACCAACTGCGGTCGGGAAGTCTGCTTTGGGGATTGAGCTGGCTTCTAAATACCAGGGGGAGATTATTTCAGGCGATAGTCAACAAGTTTACCGTGGCTTAGATATTGGAACAGCCAAGGTTAGTCCGGCTGAGCAAGCCCTGATTCCCCATCATTTGTTGGATGTCAGAGAAGTCGATCAAGGGTATTCGGCTTTTGATTTTGTTCAGGAAGCTCAAGCTAAGATTCAAGAAATCACGGCCAGAGGAGCCATTCCTATCTTAGTGGGAGGGACGGGGCTTTATCTTCAAAGTCTGCTGGAAGGTTACCACTTGGGTGGAGACTTGGATCAGACGGCTTTGTTGGCCTATCGGCAAGAATTAGAAGCCTTGGATACGGAGACCTTGTATGGTCTGGTGGCAGAGAAGGGGCTTGAGATTCGGGAACCGAATCGTCGGCGAGCTATTCGAGCTCTGGAATTGGCCAAGTTTGGGCAAGATCTAAGCAATCAGGAGCAGGATTTTGAGCCCCTCCTGATTGCCCTGGATGATGAGCGTGAGCTGCTTTACCGGCGGATTAACCAACGGGTGGATGCTATGGTAGAGCAAGGCTTGCTGGAGGAGGCCAAATGGCTTTATGACCATTATCCGCAGGTGCAGGCAGCCCGAGGGATCGGCTACAAGGAACTCTTTCCTTATTTCGAAGGAGAATCTAGCTTAGAAGCGGCCCTAGAGACGGTCAAGAAAAACACGCGCCGCTTTGCTAAACGGCAATTAACCTGGTTCAGGAACCGTATGAAACCGCACTTCTTTATGGTTTCAAACCCAACCTTTAAAGAGGATCTTGAGGCAGTCGTTGAGGAATTTTTACATGATTAATACGAAAAAAGAACAAGAACGGGTGCTCTTAATTGGGGTTGAGTTGCCCCAAATGGACCATTTTCTTATGTCCATGGAGGAGTTAGCCCGCCTAGCCCACACGGCTGGTGCCCAAGTTATCCGAGAGATCGTGCAAAAACGGGAACGGGTGGATGCTCGCAGCCTAATTGGAAGTGGTAAGGTCCAAGAGGTTAAAAATTGGATTGAGGCTGAGGAGATTGACAGTGTTGTGGTTAATAACCGGCTAACACCCCGCCAAAATACCTATCTGGAAAGTCAGTGGGGCGTCAAAGTTATTGACCGGATGCAGCTGATTTTAGATATCTTTGCTTTGCGGGCCCGGTCCTATGAGGGCAAACTGCAGGTGCACCTAGCCCAATTGCAGTATCTGTTGCCGCGCTTGGTTGGTCAAGGGATTCTCTTGAGCCGCCAAGGGGGAGGAATCGGCTCCCGTGGACCCGGGGAAAGTCAATTGGAATTAAATCGTCGGGCTGTCCGCAACCAAATTGTCGATATTGAACGGCAGTTAAAGGCCGTTGAGAAGAATCGCAGTCGGATTCGGGAGAAACGCTTAGCCAGTCCCGATTTGCAAATTGGACTGATTGGCTATACCAATGCCGGGAAATCGACCATCCTGAATTTATTAGGGGAGACTCCCCAGTATGAGGCCGATGAACTTTTTGCGACCCTAGATGCGACAACCAAGAAAATTCATCTGGATCAAAACCTAGCGGCAACTCTGACAGATACTGTTGGGTTTATCCAAGACTTACCAACTGAGTTGGTGGCCAGCTTTAAGTCCACCCTGGAGGAGAGTCGGCATGTGGATTTGTTGCTGCATGTCATCGATGCCAGTGACCCCTACCATGAGCAGGAGGAAGAAACGGTATTAGCCCTTATTCAGGAATTGGAAATGGACCAGATTCCACGTCTGACCATTTATAATAAGTTGGACAGGGTTGACCATTTTGTTCCCACCCTTAACCCGTCTCGGCAGTTTTCAGCCCATGCTCCTTCTGCTAAAGAAGATTTAAAAGCCATCATTATTGAAGGGCTAAAGGAACTCTGGGAACCCTTTGAGCTCCACCTATCCTTGGCCAAGCAATACCGCCTGCATGAATTAGAAGCCTTGGCCTTGATAGATCAACTGGACTATGACCAGGAGGGGCTAACTGTTACGGGCTGGATTGCAGCAAAAAATAAATGGAGATTAGAAACCTTTTATGAATGAATGGATTGATCGGGCGATCGCTCTGGGCGGCTATACCGCCTTGGATCGCAAGTATCTGGAACAAGTTTTAATGGGCAAAAGCCCCCAAGAAATGCTAGCCTGGATTACGCCTCCGCCCAGTGTCTTAAATGCCTATTTTGCGGAACTGTATCAGAAAAAGGGGCCTCGGGAGGCCATGGACTACCTGTTGGAAATAAGTCAGGCTTTTGAACTGTTCCAAACAGATCCTTCTTTTGAGGAAGTCAAGCCCTTTATCCGTTTGAATCTGTCTGGTAAAGCCTATGGTCTAGCCCTGCTGGATGCGAGTGGCTTGGGACAGGTTTTTGCCCAGGTGGCAGAGCCAGTAACTCCGGATTTGCTGTGGGAGATCGCCATGATCTTTCCAGACCATGTGGTTGCGGCTTACCAGGGTCGACTGATTTTACGTCCCTATGAAGCAGCAGAGCTAGAGAATCAAGAGGTTATGAGCCCGCTCACCGATCGTTTGTTGTTACAAGATGGAAGCCAGAAATGGGTTTCTTACAGTCAAGAAGATTTAATCCAAGAATTAGCAAAACAGGAAGTTGAGACCCTCCTCTGGTATGGCTCCAAGGAACGTCAGCTTGCAGTAGTGATAGAGGAGGAAGCATGGAATTACAATTTTTAGGGACTAGTGCCGGTCAGCCCTCAAAGGCGCGCAATGTTTCGAGTCTCGCCTTGAAACTTTTAGATGAAATCAATGAAGTCTGGCTATTTGACTGTGGTGAAGGCACCCAGAATCAAATTCTGCATACCAGCATTCGCCCACGTAAGGTCAGCAAGATTTTTATTACCCACTTGCATGGGGACCATATTTTTGGCCTGCCGGGCTTTTTGTCCAGTCGGGCCTTTCAAGCCAATGAAGAGCAGACCAATCTAGACATTTATGGTCCTGTAGGTATTCGTAATTTTGTGCTTAACAGCCTCCGCCTGTCTGGCTCTCGCCTGCCCTACCGCATTCATTTTCATGAATTTGATTCGGATAAGCTGGGCTTGATCATGGAGACCGATCAATTTAAGGTCTATGCTGAAGCCCTCGACCACAGTATTTTCTGCGTTGGTTACCGGGTAATCCAGAAAGATTTAGAAGGAACTTTGGATGCGGAAGCCTTGAAGGAGGTCGGTGTTCCGTTTGGACCTTTATTTGGAAAAATTAAAAAAGGGGAAGATATTACCCTACCAGACGGCCGCCTCATCCAAGCCAAGGACTACCTTTCACCCCCTCGTCCCGGGAAGGTCATTACCATCCTCGGAGATACTCGGAAGACAAATGCCAGTGTCCGTTTAGGCGTAGGAGCCGATGTCTTGGTGCATGAAGCGACCTATGGCAAGGGTGATGAAAAATTAGCCCGCAACCATGGTCATTCGACCAATATGGATGCGGCTAAAGTGGCCAAGGAAGCCGGAGCTAAACGGCTCTTGCTCAACCACATTAGTCCACGCTTTTTGGCCAAAGATATTAGCCGGATGCGTGATGATGCCGCTAGCATCTTCCCAAATGTTCATGTTGTCAAAGATTTGGAAGAAATTCCATTGTAAACTAGAGGATTCAGATGATTGAAGCAAAATACGATTGGCAATTTCAGCCCAAGGTAGAAGACCAGGACTTTATGGCGGTGGCTAAAACATTTGGTTTGGAAGAGTCTGTGGCGGATCTTTTGTTCCGACGTGGGGTTCACAGCAAGGAAGACCTTGAAGCTTTTTTACAGCCATCTTTAGAGGACTTGGCCGATCCGTTTCTTTTTCAAGATATGGAAAAGGCGGTCGCTCGGATTGAGGCTGCCATCCAAAGAGGAGAGGCGATCCTGGTCTATGGCGATTATGATGCCGATGGAATGACCAGTGCTTCGATTATGAAGGAAGTTCTCGAGGAAATGGGGGCGGAAATTGAAGTCTACCTCCCAAACCGCTTTACGGATGGCTATGGCCCCAACAAAAGTGTCTATAAGTACTTCATCGAAAACCAGGGGATTTCCTTAATTATCACGGTCGATAATGGAGTGGCTGGCCATGAGGCCTTGGAGTATGCGGCCCAGCAAGGGGTGGATGTGATTGTAACCGACCATCATGCCTTGCCAGAGGTGCTGCCTCCTGCCTATGCCATTATTCATCCAGAATTACCGGATGATCCCTATCCCTTCCCACATTTAGCAGGTGTGGGGGTTGCCTTTAAGCTGGCCTGTGCCCTGGTCGGCGATGTGGTCCAGGATTTCCTCGATTTGGTAGCCATCGGGACCATTGCCGATATGGTTCCCTTGGTCGGTGAGAACCGGATTCTCGTTTCTCAGGGGCTGAAAATCCTCAGACAAACCCAGCGAATCGGCCTGCAAGAACTAGCTGCAGTGGCTTCTTTGAAACTAGACGAAGCCAATGAAGAGACCGTTGGTTTCCAGCTGGCTCCGCGTTTGAATGCTCTGGGCCGTTTGGATGACCCCAACCCAGCCTTGGATCTCTTAACTGGTTTTGATGATGAGTTAGCCCATGACCTGGCTCGCATGATCGACGCTAAAAACACAGAACGCAAGGAACTGGTTCAAGCGATCTATGGAGAGGCGCGGTCCCAGTTGGATCCTGAAGCCAAGGCCCAGGTTTTGGTACAAGAGGGCTGGAATCCTGGAGTTTTGGGGATTGTGGCTGGTCGTCTGTTAGAAGAGACCGGTCAACCCATTATTGTGTTGAGCAGTGATGGTCAGAAAGCCAAGGGTTCCGCTCGGAGTCCAGAAAGTGTCCACCTCTTTGAAGCCTTAGATCCACACCGGAATCTCTTTGTTGCTTTTGGGGGGCATGCGGGGGCTGCGGGGATGACCCTGGAGTTAGAGCAGATCCCAGCCCTAAAGGCAGTCTTAGAAGACTATATGGACCAGCAAGGAGAAATCTCTGGCAAGAAGCCTGCTTATCAGGTGGATGAGATTCTGGATTTGCAGAGTCTTAGCCTCAAAACCTTGGAACAGTTTCAACAATTGGCTCCTTTTGGGATGGATAATCGTCAGCCTGTCTTTTATATTTCAGATTTTCAAGTTGAATCAGCTCGCAGCATGGGTCAGGGAAACGCTCATCTAAAACTGAAAATTTCACAAGGGCAGGCGGAATTTGAGGTTGTTGGTTTTGGTTATGGCAATCTTAGCTTGGAATTTTCACAGGCCAAGCAACTGGAGCTGCTGGTAACCCTAGCGGTCAACAAATGGAATGGTCAAACCAGTCTGCAATTGATGATCGTGGATGCCCGAATTGAAGGCATGCAGCTCTACAACATTCGGTCTGGAAAGATTTCTCTGCCGGATTCTGTTCCGGTTTTGGAATTTACAGAAGAATTTCCAGCTAATGTTCCAGATGCCCCGGCTTATGTTATTGATCCGTTACCGGAGTCAGTGGAGCCTTTGGCGCGCTTTATTCAGGAACACAAGCCTCGAGTGCTGTATTTTAAAAACAGCATCAAGGAAGCTTTTTATTTAACGGGAGTAGGGAGTAGGGACCAATTTACCTTGCTTTATAAGACTATTCGTCAGTTTCCAGAATTTGATGTCCGTTATAAGTTGAATGATCTAGCCCTTTATTTAAAAATCCAGCGGCCGTTACTGATCAAGATGTTACAAATTTTCCAAGAATTGGAGTTTGTGACTATTGAAGATGGGGTGTTAAAGGAAAATCCAGCCGCAACAAAACGTTCTATCGAAGACAGCAAGATTTATCAAGAACTGAAAATCTTGGCTCGTTTCCAGGAAAAAATGGCTCTAGACCCCGTAGAAGACATCTATGAATACTTGTCCCAGTTTCCCTTGGAGGACTAAGCTTCGAGTTAGGTGTGGGAATCATTCCCGTTGCTTATTCTTTTTGAAAATAATGTCAGGATCCTGACTCCTCCTCATCAATTTCATAAAAATA
>NZ_JAOBSU010000105.1:0-6161 GCF_025447695.1 Streptococcus danieliae
AAGGATGGCCAAACTCCTTGGTACACAAGGGGTTAGCTATCCTTTGTCTTTTTTAAACTGATAAACTCGGGATTATAACATTTGCCGTCCTTAACCTTCAATCGCCGTCATTGAATTTCCGAGACCCTTTTGTTAAACTTTTTGAAAAAGCAAAAAAGGAAGTTCCAATGTCCAGTCCGACTCAGAATTTAAAAATGGCGGAACGCGGTGCCCTGCTGGCCATCGCGACCTATATCCTCCTCTCAATCCTCAAAATCATCGCTGGCCATTTCTTCGGGTCCGCTTCCATCACAGCCGATGGCTTTAATAATATGACTGATATTTTGGGCAATGTGGCTGTCCTTATCGGTTTACGCCTGGCCCAAAAACCGGCCGACCGCGACCACAAATTCGGCCACTGGAAAATGGAGGATCTAGCCAGTCTCATTACCTCTCTAATTATGTTACTGGTTGGTTTTCAGGTTCTCTTTCAGAGTATTCAAGGCCTTATCCAGCCCCAGCAGGAAAACTTCGACCCTCAAGCCATGTGGGTCGGCTTCTTCTCGGCCCTTATCATGACCGGCGTCTATCTCTACAACCGGAACCTGGCCAAGCGCGTGCACTCCAAGGCCTTAGAGGCTGCAGCCCTAGATAATCTTTCAGATGTCCTCACCTCCCTAGGGACCAGTCTGGCTATTCTCGCCAGCCAGTTCCAACTCTATCTAGTCGACAAAATCATCGCCCTTCTGATCAGTATGATTATCCTCAAAACAGCCTATGACATCTTCCGGGAATCTACTTTCTCCCTCTCAGATGGCTTTGACGAAGACCTGTTGGACCACTACACCCAAAGCATCCTCACAATTCCCAAAATCGACCAGGTCCTCGAAATCCGTGGCCGCAGCTATGGCAGTCACATCTACCTCGACATCACCCTAGCCATGAATCCCGACCTCTCGGTCTACGAGAGCCACAGCATCGCCGATCAAGTAGAGCAATTACTCCAAGAGCAATACGGTGTCTTTGATAGTGATATCCATATCGAACCCTCCCCCATTCCAGAAGATGAAGATCTAGACTTCCTCCTCAAAAAACTCTTTCTCTATCAAAGTCAGGTCGAGGCCGGCCAAAATCTTGATACCTACATCGCCGATGACTTTACCTATATTCCTACAAGCGGCCAAGTCCAAAACCGCAGCTCCTACCTGGCTGCCAAGCACCAAGAAATGGCCTTCAAAAAATTCCAAGTTAAATCCATCAGCCAAAAAACCAAACTGGTTTCCTATCAATTAGAAGGAAAACAACACACCACCATCTGGCGCCGCCATGAAGACTGGCAGCAAATTTTCCACCAGGAAACCCAGATCGAAGACATATCTCCAGAATAGACCAAGCAAGAAGGCGGGGACAAAAGTCCGACTTCGATTATTTTAGTTAGCGAAATGATTTTGACGCAGTAGCTGATTGTCCCAGACTCCTGTCCCACTCCCCTCTTACTTTTGTCAAAAAAGACTTGAAATACGAATGAATTTAGTTTAGAATAGTCATATCATTCGTTAATAAAGGAGATTTAACCCGTGGAACGGTTTTTTAATTTAAAAGAGTACGGAACATCCGTATCAACCGAGGTTATGGCTGGAATTACAACCTTCTTCGCCATGTCTTATATTTTATTTGTCAATCCTAGCATTTTGAGTGTGGCTGGTATGCCAACACAAGCCGTTTTCTTGGCAACCATTATTGCTAGTGCCGTTTCAACCCTGGTCATGGGGCTCTTTGCCAATGTCCCTTATGCTTTGGCACCAGGAATGGGGCTCAATGCCTTCTTTACCTATACTGTCGTTATCGGACTTGGCTTTACCTGGCAGGAAGCCCTCGCTATGGTTTTCCTTTGTGGTCTCTTTAATGTTTTTATCACCATCACCAAGGTTCGGAAAAGTATTATCAAGTCCATCCCAGTCAGCCTCCAGCACGCTATCGGTGGAGGGATCGGGGTCTTTGTAGCCTACCTTGGTTTCAAAAACTCCAATCTCATTACCTTCCTAACTTCCGCTTCGGACATTATCACCGTCAACGGGGTAGCACCTGCTGAAGCCAAGTCTGAAACATTCGCCAATGGAATCACTTCTGTTTTTGCAGGTGGGGGTGTTGTTCCTGCCATTTCAACCTTCACAGATGCCAGCGTGCTACTCACCGTTTTCGGTCTTCTCCTAACCGCCGTTTTGGTGATTAAAAATGTCCGTGGAGCCATTCTTATCGGGATTGTTGCGACAACCTTGGCCGGGATTCCGATTGGTGTTGTCGATCTTTCAACGATTGATTTCGCCAACAACAATCTAGCAACAGCCTTTGGAGAACTAGGAACAACCTTCTTAGCTGCTTTTGATGGGTTCGCTTCCCTCTTCGCTGATTCTAGCCGCCTCCCTTTGGTCTTTATGACTATTTTCGCTTTTAGCTTGTCAGATACCTTTGATACACTTGGAACCTTTATCGGAACCGGACGCAAAACTGGAATCTTCTCTGCCCAAGATGAAGAAGCCCTTGAAAACTCAACTGGATTCAACTCCAAAATGGACAAGGCTCTCTTTGCTGATGCCATCGGAACATCAATCGGTGCCCTCTTTGGTACTTCCAACACAACTACCTATGTTGAATCCGCAGCTGGTATTTCTGCGGGGGGGCGGACAGGTCTTACTGCTGTAACCACAGCGGTCTGCTTCCTTCTATCAACCCTAATTCTTCCTTTTATCGGCATTGTCCCTGCTGCAGCGACTGCACCAGCCTTGATCATTGTCGGGGTTATGATGGTTTCATCCTTCCTAGATGTTGACTGGAGCCAATTCGAAGATGCCCTTCCAGCCTTCTTTGCAGCCTTCTTTATGGCCCTCTGCTTCTCCATCTCTTACGGAATTGCAGCAGCCTTCATCTTCTACTGCTTGGTTAAGGTATCCACTGGTAAGGCTAAAGAAATTCACCCAATTCTTTGGGGGTCTACAGCCCTTTTCATTCTAAACTTTATCATCTTAGCGCTGCTATAAGAAATTTAAAGAGGCTGGGGCACCCCCTCTGACTAATGCAAAAAAGCAACGGTTTTAAAGCCGTTGCTTTTTTGCGTTATGGAGATAGTCTTGATACAATATATAGTATAATAAAACAGAAACTGCACATTTTGTGCTATAGAGCACCTCTAAAAACCCCAGTTTTTCTTCAAATTGAATCACTCAAACCTTGATAAATCAACATTTAGATTTTCAGAAATTTAGTTTTTAGAGGTGCCCTAAAGTATATGACAAATTTTCATCAATTGATTCCCCTTTCCCAAACGGTCATTGAAACGTCCTAAACGGTCAAAAAAGAGGGCTTGCACCCTCTCACTTTCATTTCTTTACTTCTTAGCTTCTTCTTTTAGTTGCTTGCTGGCAACGTCATCACCGAACCATTTGTCCGAGATTTCTTGGAATTGGCCGGTTTGGTAGAGTTCCGAGAGACCTTGATTGAGGCGTTCTTGGAGGGTCTTGTCGGTTTTCCGGATACCTACCGCGAAGGCCTCTTCTGGGAAGCCTACTGGGAAAACCTGGTAGTCTTCTAAGACACCTTTTTGGGTGAGGTAGTAATTGGCGTAGACACGGTCGATCAGAAGTCCATCGATGCGGTCGTTTTCCAAGTCGATCAAAGCTTCATTGAAGCTTTGGTATTGGGTTGCGCGGTTGTTCTTAACATACTGCTTGAGTAGGTCTGGGTACTCTTCAAATTTGAGGTAACCGGAGGAGCCTGCTTGGGCTCCGAGGACCTTGTCTTTCATGTCCGTCGGGGTCTGGATGCCAGATGCCTTTTTGGCAACCAGGACTTGTTCATTGGCCATGTAAGGCAGGCTGAAGTTGACTTTTTCCGCTCGCTCTTCGGTTTGAGTGTAGCCGTTCCAGATGAGGTCAATGGTGCCGTTATTGAGTTCGGTCTCTTTCATATCCCAATCAATCGGTTGCCAGTTAACCTTGAGACCTTGTTTTTCAAAAATTCGGTTCGCCAGGTCAATGTCAAAGCCAACATTGCTTCCATTTTTCTCTTGGAAACCCATCGGGACGAAAGTGTTGTCAAAACCGATAGTCAGAGCTCCGCGTTTTTGATAGCTATCCCAGGCATCTGTTTTGGGATCGGTAACCTGGCTACTGCAGGCTGTTAGAACCAGCAGGGAGAGGAGTGTCAAGAATCCTATGATACGTTTCATCTGCAGTCCTCCTACTGGGGAATCACTTCGAGGATTTCATCAGCGATGTTTTGAGCAAACTGCATGTCGTGGGTGACAACAATCTGGGTCATGCCCATTTCCCGGTTTTGAATCAGCAGTTTTTCAACCTCCAAACGCAAGCCTGGATCCAGGGCACTAGTCGGCTCATCGTAGCCGATGATTTCAGGTTCAATCATCATAGCACGCGCCAAGGCCACCCGCTGTTTCTGCCCACCTGAAAGGGCATGAGGGTAGTGATCAACCAGCCCCGCCAAGCCCAAACGCTCCAAGAGTTGACGCGCTTTTTGCTGGGCCTGATCTGGCTTCATATTCATGGTCTTCACAGGTGACAGGATTAAATTATCCAAGACCGTCATATGTGGAAAGAGTTGGAAATCCTGGAACACAAAGCCCAAGAGATTCATGCTGGCCAACTCACTAGCTGGGATCTCCTGACCATTGTAGAGCACTTGTCCACTATCAATCGTTTCTAGCCCCGCCAACATCCGCAGTAGAGTCGTCTTTCCACCACCGGATTGACCCACGATAGCTAGGATTTTCTTCTCAGGCACATTTAAGTTAAAGTTTTTGAGGATTTGCCGCTCCCCGAAACGTTTATTAATATTTTTTAATTCTAACATGCAGTCTCCTTAGCGATCATAGGCGTATTTTTGTTCAACTTTTCGAGAAACTAAGGTCACCACCCCAATCATAATGAGGTAAATGGCTCCAGCAACAAACATCGGAGCCAAACTCGCATCGCGATTGGCTGCAGTCCGGCTGACCAGGATCAGATCCGTAACCCCCAACGCATAAACCAGGGAAGTATCCTTAACCAAGGCCATGATCTCATTAAACACACTCGGTAACACAATCTTGGTCACTTGCGGCAGGATGATATACTGGATGGTCTGCACAGGGCTAAATTTCAACACCTTGGCAGCCTCATACTGGCCTCGCGGAATCGAATCAATCCCACCTCTGAAAATCTCTGCAAAGTAAGCCGCATAGTTAAGGGTAAAGGCGATAATTGCTGCTGGCATCCGGTCAATCCGGATCCCGATACTTGGCAAAATGTAATAAACAAAAATCAGTTGCAACAGCAAGGGAGTCCCCCGCATAATCCAGATATAAATGGATAGCAACCAACGCAGAGGTTTGGATTCCACCTGCATGATAAATGCCACCAAGATCCCCAAAGGAATCGACAAAATTAAGACAATACTAAAAACTTGCAGGGTGACATTAGCCCCCTGCAACAAACTAGGTAAAATTTCTAAAACGTAAGCCATTTATTACTCCACATCTATAAAACCAAAACGCCCCAGCGGGGTCAAACGAAAGGTAATTACACCCTTAATCTGATCCTTTTGAACCAAGCCAAACTTACGACTATCCTCATGATTCAGCCGATTATCATTCAAGATCAGGAATTCCTCCTGTCCAATGACACCTTGTTTGGACTGGGTCAAAGACTCAATGGTGAAATCTTCTGTAAACAGATTGCCTGTATTACTCGTTTTCCCCTGATAGGTATTTTTCATACTCCGAATATAGGGTTCATCCTTAACCTCATGGTTGACATACAAAACATCATCCATATAGACGGCCCTCTCTCCACCTTGGGCAATCACTCGTCCAACATACTCTTTTTGATCGACTTCGTATAAGACAATACTTTCATTGGGAATCTCATTCTGATGAAAGGCCAATACATAATCAGCTGCTTCCAAGCCCTTCTGAACATCCTTTTCAGTCACATGATGAGGGGTAAACCAAAATAAACGAAGGAGCACAAAAATTACCACCAGGATACAGGTGATAAACACATTCCGGAACAAATCTCTTCTGACCATGTCTTCTCCTTTATACTTTTGCCTATTATATCACGAAAAAAGATAGAAAAAAAGGAGGTCTTTTCAGAACCCCCTTCTTTTTCTCTGGAAAAATAGGCCTC
>NZ_JAOBSU010000106.1:0-6104 GCF_025447695.1 Streptococcus danieliae
AAGAACTTTTTTACGAAAATCTACTGAATATGCCATAAAAATAGTATAGCACAAAGTGTGTGGTTTCTGTTTCATTCACTATAATTTTTGAAAGGTTGTGTTCTTGTGAGATTGAAAAATGGAAAACATGTAGAATCCTACAGACATACGCGCGTGAAGCTGCGCAAATCTGGTAAGCACTGGGTGAGTACCGTCGTGTCGACAGTTGGAACCCTATTATTCGGTAAAGCAGTAGCACGTCGGACTGAGCGATCGGGTCACGATGACTTGGAGGTTAAACTGCTCTCACCCAACACCGTTTTAAAAGGAGCAGGAGCACTGGGAGCCCTCATGGGTGGGGCTGCCTTAGCAACGGATGAGGCCTTTGCGGAGGAAACCGTGGCCTCGTCAGAAGTGGCTAGTGACCTGTTAACGACCCAGGATGAGGTTGCCTTGCAGGTAGATTCTGCGGCAGCTTCTGTAGCGGTTGTGGAGGTGGAAACTTCGACTGAGGTGAGCCAGCAGTCTGAGAGCAAGGAGATTGCTGTAGAAGCGTCGCTTTCGGCTTCACTATCTGCATCAGAGTCGCTTTCTTTATCTGTGAGTGAGTCTGTCCGCGCCTCGGAATCTGTCTCTGCTTCAGAGTCTCTATCTGAAAGTGCTGTTCTTTCGAACTCGGAGTCGCTACCTGGCTCAGAAGCTCTTTCATCCCAAGCAAGCAAAGCGGACCAGACCAGTCAATCTGACCTTGTTCAGTCAGAAAATGGTTCAGTTGAGGTCCTAGAGGGGAGTAAGGATCGGGAAGCTGGGCTAGCAGAATTGACCCAGGTGCAGAGTGGCGCAGAGCTCCTGAATCAGTTGGCCCAAGAGCAGGTATCGGATTCCAGCTCTGTGGATTTGGCGGCGGCCTTGGCAACTAGCCAGGCTGATCTAGTAGCTGCAACAGCGGTCTTGGGCAATTCGTCTGCGACCCTGACTGAGATTCAGACAGCTGTATCGGCCTTGAAAACGAGCAACCAGGCCTTGGTCGCTGAATTGGCTAAGGAGGGGGTAGACAGCAGGGCGAGCTTTAAGGTAGCGGTGACGGCTGAAAAAGAAGTCGGGACAAGTGCCTTAAGTTCAGCTCTTCGTCAAGCGACAGCTACCAGCGACCTATCAGAGCCGGCTGATTTACCAGGCTATGGCATTGATGACTTGGTACCACATGAAAACCTACCAAGAGATCCCAATCCAGGCTACTATACAGAATATGTAGGTCGTGATGAGAGCACAGGTAACTATATCACGGTTTCGAAAACCAAGGATCTTCAAAATTACTATGTCAGCACCTTTGACTCGGAGCAAAACCTGTTAACACGAGAGTCGATTACTTTCACTTCAACGAATGTTCAGAGAGTTCAGGATGGCTTTTCTCTAGCTTATCGTATTCTTAGAGGACAGGCTCAGTTGACGATTAAACCGGCAGCTGACAATATCGTAACCGAGTGGATTTGGGAGAGTCCGACTAAGACAACTACGAGTGTTTCAGCTGTATTTAGACCCCGGGCTACCTATGTGGAGCAGACTACATATTTTGTGGATCAGAGTGACAATCCCCTTCGTGAGGAAGTGGTGCAAAAGGGTTGGGCTGCGTCAACCTATACCACAGCAGCTCTTGAAATTCCAGGCTATGTCGTAGTGGGGTCGCCTATCAGTAATGGTGTTCTAGATCCGGAATCTACTAATAATGAAGTTTACTATGTCTATAAAAAGGACAATTCTTCGGAGTCCTTGTCTATGAGCGAAAGTGAGGCGGTGGCTGCTTCGGAATCAGAATCTGTTAGCGATAGCCTGGTAGCTTCTCTAGCTGCTAGTCAGTCGTCTTCTCAGTCCTTATCTGAGTCTCTTTCCGCTAGTCAAAGCAACTCCTTGTCGGCAAGTACCAGTGCCTCCGTTTCAGCTTCAGAGTCCTTGTCTGTGAGTCAAAGCAATTCCTTGTCGGCAAGTACTAGTGCCTCTGTTTCAGTATCAGAGTCCTTGTCTGTGAGTCAAAGTACCTCTTTGTCAACAAGTACCAGTGCTTCCGTTTCAGTATCAGAGTCCTTGTCCGTGAGTCAAAGTACATCTGAATCAGTAAGTACCAGCACCTCCCTCTCTGTTTCAGAATCTCTATCTGTTAGTGAGAGTGTATCTCTATCTACTTCAGAATCGATTAGTACTTCTGTGTCAGAATCCGTATCAGAGTCAATCAGTACTTCTGTATCCGAATCTACCTCTGAGTCCGTAAGCGAGTCTGTATCTGAATCCGTGAGTGAGTCGGTGTCCGAATCCACTTCTGAATCTGTTAGCGAATCAGTATCAGAATCCGTAAGCGAGTCAGTGTCTGAATCAGTATCCGAGTCAGTAAGTGAATCCGTGTCTGAGTCCGTGAGCGAATCAGTATCCGAGTCAGTAAGTGAGTCAGTGTCTGAATCAGTAAGTGAATCCGTGTCTGAATCCGTAAGTGAGTCTGTCTCTGAATCAGTATCAGAATCCGTAAGCGAATCCGTGTCTGAATCCGTATCTGAATCGGTAAGCGAGTCAGTGTCTGAGTCAGTATCAGAGTCCGTAAGTGAGTCAGTATCCGAGTCCGTAAGCGAATCCGTATCTGAATCGGTAAGCGAGTCAGTATCAGAGTCAGTAAGTGAATCCGTATCTGAGTCAGTAAGTGAATCCGTGTCTGAGTCAGTAAGTGAGTCAGTGTCTGAGTCCGTAAGCGAATCCGTATCAGAATCTGTTAGCGAATCAGTGTCTGAGTCTGTTAGCGAATCAGTATCCGAGTCCGTAAGCGAGTCAGTATCCGAGTCCGTGAGTGAGTCAGTGTCTGAATCCGTAAGTGAATCCGTGTCTGAGTCCGTAAGTGAGTCAGTGTCTGAGTCCGTAAGCGAATCAGTATCTGAGTCAGTAAGTGAATCAGTGTCTGAGTCCGTAAGCGAATCCGTATCTGAATCCGTAAGCGAGTCAGTCTCCGAATCCGTAAGTGAGTCAGTGTCTGAGTCCGTAAGCGAGTCAGTATCTGAATCCGTAAGCGAGTCAGTAAGTGAGTCAGTGTCTGAGTCCGTAAGCGAGTCAGTGTCTGAATCCGTATCTGAATCAGTAAGCGAATCCGTATCTGAATCCGTATCAGAATCCGTAAGTGAGTCCGTGAGTGAGTCAGTATCAGAATCTGTTAGCGAATCCGTATCCGAGTCAGTAAGCGAATCCGTGTCTGAATCCGTAAGTGAGTTCGTGTCTGAATCAGTCTCCGAGTCAGTAAGTGAGTCCGTAAGTGAGTCAGTGTCTGAGTCCGTAAGCGAATCAGTATCCGAGTCCGTAAGTGAGTCAGTGTCTGAGTCCGTAAGCGAATCAGTATCTGAGTCAGTGTCTGAGTCAGTAAGTGAGTCAGTGTCTGAGTCCGTAAGCGAATCAGTATCAGAGTCAGTGTCTGAGTCCGTAAGCGAGTCAGTATCCGAGTCCGTAAGTGAATCCGTGTCTGAATCAGTAAGCGAGTCAGTGTCTGAGTCTGTGAGCGAATCAGTATCAGAGTCCGTAAGCGAGTCAGTAAGTGAGTCAGTGTCTGAGTCAGTATCAGAATCCGTAAGCGAATCAGTATCAGAGTCAGTGTCTGAGTCAGTATCAGAATCCGTAAGCGAGTCTGTCTCCGAATCCGTATCAGAGTCCGTAAGTGAGTCAGTGTCTGAATCCGTATCTGAATCGGTAAGCGAGTCAGTATCTGAGTCAGTGTCTGAATCCGTGAGTGAGTCAGTATCTGAATCAGTAAGCGAGTCTGTCTCCGAATCCGTATCAGAGTCAGTAAGTGAGTCAGTATCTGAATCCGTGAGTGAGTCAGTATCTGAATCGGTAAGCGAGTCAGTAAGTGAATCCGTATCTGAGTCAGTGTCTGAATCCGTAAGCGAATCCGTATCCGAGTCAGTAAGCGAATCCGTGTCTGAGTCTGTGAGTGAGTCAGTAAGTGAATCCGTGTCTGAATCAGTAAGTGAGTCAGTGTCTGAATCCGTATCAGAATCCGTAAGCGAGTCAGTATCTGAGTCAGTGTCTGAATCCGTAAGCGAGTCTGTCTCCGAATCCGTATCAGAGTCAGTAAGTGAGTCAGTATCTGAATCGGTAAGCGAGTCAGTAAGTGAATCCGTATCTGAGTCAGTGTCTGAATCCGTAAGCGAATCCGTATCAGAGTCAGTGTCTGAGTCCGTAAGCGAGTCAGTATCAGAGTCAGTAAGTGAGTCAGTATCAGAGTCCGTAAGTGAGTCAGTATCAGAGTCAGTAAGTGAGTCAGTAAGTGAATCCGTGTCTGAATCAGTAAGCGAGTCTGTATCAGAGTCAGTAAGTGAATCCGTGTCTGAGTCCGTAAGTGAGTCAGTGTCTGAGTCCGTAAGCGAATCAGTATCAGAGTCAGTGTCTGAGTCCGTAAGCGAGTCAGTAAGTGAATCCGTGTCTGAATCAGTAAGCGAGTCAGTATCAGAGTCAGTAAGTGAATCCGTGTCTGAGTCCGTAAGCGAATTAGTATCAGAGTCAGTGTCTGAGTCCGTAAGCGAGTCAGTATCAGAGTCCGTAAGTGAGTCAGTATCAGAATCCGTAAGCGAGTCAGTAAGTGAATCCGTGTCTGAATCAGTAAGCGAGTCTGTATCAGAGTCAGTAAGTGAATCCGTGTCTGAGTCCGTAAGTGAGTCAGTGTCTGAGTCCGTAAGCGAATCAGTATCAGAGTCAGTGTCTGAGTCCGTAAGTGAGTCAGTATCAGAATCCGTAAGCGAGTCAGTATCTGAATCCGTGTCTGAATCCGTAAGCGAGTCAGTGTCTGAGTCTGTGAGCGAATCAGTATCAGAGTCCGTAAGCGAGTCAGTGTCTGAGTCAGTATCAGAATCCGTAAGTGAGTCAGTGTCTGAGTCAGTATCAGAGTCCGTAAGTGAGTCAGTATCTGAATCCGTGAGTGAGTCAGTAAGTGAATCCGTGTCTGAGTCCGTAAGTGAGTCTGTCTCCGAGTCCGTAAGCGAATCCGTAAGCGAATCAGTATCAGAGTCAGTGTCTGAATCCGTATCTGAATCGGTAAGCGAGTCAGTATCAGAGTCAGTGTCTGAATCCGTATCTGAATCGGTAAGCGAATCAGTATCTGAGTCAGTAAGTGAGTCAGTGTCTGAGTCCGTAAGCGAGTCAGTATCAGAGTCAGTGTCTGAGTCCGTAAGCGAATCGGTATCAGAGTCAGTGTCTGAATCCGTGAGCGAATCAGTATCCGAGTCAGTGTCTGAGTCCGTGAGTGAGTCAGTATCTGAATCGGTAAGCGAGTCAGTATCCGAGTCAGTAAGTGAATCCGTATCCGAGTCAGTATCAGAATCTGTTAGCGAATCCGTATCCGAGTCAGTAAGTGAATCCGTGTCTGAATCAGTCTCCGAGTCAGTAAGTGAATCCGTGTCTGAATCCGTAAGCGAGTCTGTCTCCGAGTCCGTAAGCGAATCCGTATCTGAATCCGTAAGCGAGTCAGTGTCCGAGTCCGTAAGTGAGTCAGTATCTGAATCCGTAAGTGAGTCAGTATCAGTATCTGAGTCTGAGTCAGTATCAGAGTCTGTAAGTGAATCCGTGTCTGAATCAGTCTCCGAGTCAGTAAGTGAGTCAGTATCTGAATCCGTAAGTGAATCCGTGTCTGAGTCCGTAAGCGAATCAGTATCAGAATCGGTAAGCGAGTCAGTGTCTGAGTCCGTGAGTGAGTCAGTATCTGAATCGGTAAGCGAGTCTGTCTCCGAGTCCGTAAGCGAATCAGTATTAGAATCGGTAAGCGAGTCAGTGTCCGAGTCAGTAAGTGAGTCAGTATCTGAATCCGTGAGTGAGTCAGTATCAGTATCTGAGTCCGTATCTGTATCTGAGTCTGTAAGTGAATCAGTATCAGCATCTGAGTCAGTGTCTGTATCAGAATCAGTAAGTGAATCAGCATCAGCGTCTGAGTCTGTATCTGAATCAGTAAGCGAATCCGTATCTGAATCTCTAAGTGAATCTGTACAGACAGACAGCAACCAACCAAGCCCAGTTGACCAAACGGTTAATGTTGGTGATCCAGTTGATCCATCTAAATCAATCTCTAACCTCGGAGATCTTCCAGTAGGTACCAAGGTTGAGTTTGA
>NZ_JAOBSU010000107.1:0-5923 GCF_025447695.1 Streptococcus danieliae
CCGTGGCGATTTTTCTTTTTATACTCTTCTATTCCCTTGGTATACATCGGATCAGAGACAACGGGAATGATTCTTTTATGTTTTATGAGACTTTTGTCCTGGCTTAAGTGGCTCTAGTTTTTAAGAAACGCTGGTAGAGCAGAAAAGCTATGAGGGAGATGAAACTGATCCAGAAACTAGCATAGAAGCCTTGTGGAACAAAGACGAATTGAATGGTGTTAGATCCTTTTGCCAGATCTATGGCCATAAATCCTGTTTGTGCTTGACGGATGGGGATTTCTTTTCCATCTTGGTAAGCTTTCCATCCTTTGTCGTAAGGGAGGGTTACAAAGAGACTGCTAGTTTT
This sequence comes from Streptococcus danieliae, assembly GCF_025447695.1. Lineage (NCBI taxonomy): Bacteria > Bacillati > Bacillota > Bacilli > Lactobacillales > Streptococcaceae > Streptococcus > Streptococcus danieliae. The sequence goes on from NZ_JAOBSU010000107.1 coordinate 347, forward strand.
GTCGGTTTGGTACTGGATGTTCAGTTTATTGCCTTCTATACGAACCTTTGGTTGATTCTCTTTGAGTTTGCTAAAGAGACTTTCCAGACTTTCTTGAGGAATGTTGTAGACATGGGGTTGACCGTAGCTGGCTTTGGTAGCTCCTGGAAAGAGGAGTTTCAGGTTCACTTCCTTGGCTTCAGAGAAGTAGCCTAAATCAAAGAAGGAGAAGGTGTTATCTAAGGTGTAGGTGTAGACGTTCCCGTCTATCTGGAGTTGGACATTGGAGTCTTCTTCATCAGGGAATTGGATATTTGGGAGACTGAGGTAGAGTTGCTGATTGGCCGGTACCTGCAGTACAAAGCTTGTCTGTGGAGGAGTATCCCCGTCCTTTTTGAGATTCCGTTTCAGGTTGTTTTCATAGATAGGAACTTCTTCAAAAAGGGGAGAGTCCAGGCCAGTCAGATGGTGCAGCAAATTGCGCTGATTGTCTAGCGTTAAGCTGGATAATTCAATATCTTCATAGATTTCTTGGGTTAGAAAGGCGAGGGGAAGAGCCCAGTTATTTTCCTCAAGGCGATAGTCGTTTGCTGTTGCAATGGTAGTAAAGCCTAACCGTGATGGCTGATTTTTACCAATAAGGTAGCGGATACCAAAGAGACTGTCCATAAGGACGGTGTTGTTTTGATAGCGAAGATTGAGGTTGCTACCGGAAGACTTGTAACCGAGGACATCTAAGGTACCGCTAGTCAGGCGATTGCGAACAGAGGAGAACTGGGAGATGCCATTGAGTCCATGCTTCATCGTATCATTCCCTGTTTGCACCTGTGTTAGTTCTGCTCGGTAGTCTCCTTCTGACATCTGTTCTTTGAGAGCGAGAATCTCTGTTTGGCCTCTTTGGTAGGAATCAAGAGAGGCGAAGCCCCATTCCCCGGCAATTCCCTGAATTTGAAAAAAGGAATTGCAACCAATCTCTACGATTAGGAAAAAACTAACCGCCACAGTGTAGAAGATAGGAGACAATTTTGCCTTCTTGTAAGCCCAGAAGAGCAGCAAATAAGCACCTAAAAATTCAAACGTTAATAAAAACTGGGTAGAATCAAGATAGGTATAGTGCTTGCTGGAGAAATACCAGGTGAGTCCCCAGCCACAGGCTAGGAAGAGGTTGGCGAGGAGTACTTGCTTGAATTGCAGCTCCTCGAGGCGCTCTAAGACAGTTGCGGCCATAAAGACGAGCAGTACGGAAAAGAGCCAGGAGTAACGGTGGAGGAACATATTGGGCGCGTGGAATCCTTGCCAGAAGAGGTCTAGGCCTTCAAGATAGAAACTGGCAATTAGGAAACTGATGAGGAGGCCATAGGACAGTTTCACATGAAACCGAATAGATTTTAGGAGAAAGAAGCAGAGACTGAGAATTAAGGGGATTAAACCGACATAAATCATCGGGATCGCCCCGTATTTGGTAGTGTCAAAGGCTCCCACCAAGGTTTTGGCAAAGATATCGAGATACCAAGAATCCTCTGTCAAGAGCCGGTCAATCGGTGTTAAGGACTCGCCATGACCCTGAAGGTCCAAGAAAGTCGGGAGTAGCATGATGGCGCTACTGGTTCCAGCTAGAATAGAGGTAAGGATAAAGCGGGTTAAACTTGACAGTCTTCTCTTGAAATCCCAGCTGAGTTGAACCAGGTACCAAAGTGGAAGGAAAATGACCAGCATATAGCCAAAGTAGTAATTTTGAATCAAAAGAACGGTCAAACTAACATAGTAAAGACCAACTTTACCCTGCTTGATGAGCTTGTCTAGTCCGTAGAGAATGAGTGGGACCAAGATAAAGACGTCCAACCAGGTCTTGATTTCCAATTGACTAACTGTAAAGCTCATAAAACTATAGCAAAGTGAAAGTATTAGTGCCAGATAGGGTTTTAGTTGCTTAAACGTTCCTTTGATGGAAATAAAGCTAGACAGACCAATGCAAGCAAATTTAAGGATTGTAAAGAGATAGACGGCATTGGGCATGGTCTTTACGTCGAAGAAATACACTAAAGGAGAGAAGAAACTCCCTAAATAGTAGGAACTTAAGGCATAGAAATTCAAGCCTAAACCGGTGGTAAATGAATAGAATAGACTATCTTTCCCATGTAAAATATCTCGTAAAGCAGTGTCAAAAATGACATACTGGTGGAAACCGTCTCCGAGCAAGGCTGTTTTAGGGCTTGACCAGTAAATTTCCTGACTGTAATAGAGGAGAATCATGCCTAGAGCTGGCAGGATAAATGAGAGGATGGCAAGAGATTGCCTTTTGAGCAAATCTTTCATAATAATTCCTATATAAAAAGGGAGGCTGGGACATCGGTCCTGGCCTCGAAGTGAATTTATAGACATTAGTTTGTCGTTGATTACTCTAGGCAGAGAAGTAGTGTAAGAGTAAACGAACAGATTATAAATGGGAGTAGAGTTGACTCTCAAAGAGTATTAATTTTTCCAGAGTTCTTGAACCTTAGCTTGAACGTCTTCATTTTCAAGGAATTCATCGTAGGTTTCGTCAATCCGGTCAATCACACCATTTTTAGAAAGGACGATGATGTGGTTGGCTAGGGTTTGAATAAACTCATGGTCATGACTGGCAAAGATAATGCTTTCTTTAAAGTTTTTCAAGCCATCGTTAAGGCTGGAGATAGATTCCAAGTCTAAGTGATTGGTTGGATCATCAAGAACCAAGACGTTAGATTTCAGCAGCATCATTTTTGATAACATGACGCGGACCTTTTCTCCCCCTGACAAGACGTTGACAGCCTTGTTGACTTCATCTCCACTGAAGAGCATGCGTCCAAGGAAGCCACGGAGGAAGGTATTGTCATCTTCTTCTTTACTTGTAAATTGACGTAACCAATCGAGGATCGATTCATTGCCAGCAAAGTCTTTGGAATTATCTTTTGGTAGGTAGCTTTGACTGGTGGTTACCCCCCACTTGACAGTTCCTTCATAGTCGATATCTCCCATAATGGCACGAATGAGTGCAGTTGTCTGGATATCGTTTTGTCCGATGAGGGCTGTTTTATCACCTGGGCGGAGAATGAAGCTGATGTTATCAAGGATTGTTTCACCATCAATTTTGACACTGAGGTTTTCGACTGTCAAGAGGTCATTCCCAATTTCACGTTCTGCTTTGAAGTTGATAAATGGGTATTTGCGGCTGGAAGGGACGATTTCTTCCAAGACAATCTTATCAAGCATTTTTTTACGGGAGGTTGCCTGTTTTGACTTACTTGCATTTGCTGAGAAACGTGCCACAAACTCTTGGAGTTCTTTGATTTTCTCTTCTGCTTTGGCATTACGGTCAGCTTGCAATTTGGCAGCCAATTCACTTGATTCTTTCCAGAAGTCGTAGTTTCCAACGTATAGTTGAATTTTTCCAAAATCAAGATCGGCCATATGGGTGCAGACCTTATTGAGGAAGTGACGGTCGTGGGAGACGACGATGACGGTGTTGTCAAAGTCAATCAGAAAGTTTTCTAACCAGGTGATGGACTGAATGTCTAAACCGTTGGTCGGCTCATCGAGGAGGAGAACGTCTGGTTTACCAAAGAGAGCCTTGGCTAAGAGAACCTTCACCTTTTCACCATTGGTCAATTCACTCATGTTTTGGTAGTGTAGCGCTTCTGGGATGTTGAGATTTTGAAGTAACTGGGCAGCTTCACTCTCTGCTTCCCAACCACCCAACTCTGCAAAAAGACCTTCGAGCTCGGCAGCCCGAACCCCGTCTTCATCAGAAAAATCAGCTTTCATATAAATAGCATCTTTTTCTTTCATAATGCTATAAAGATGCTCATTTCCCATGATAACGACATCAATCACGCGCTCGTCTTCATAGTCAAAGTGATTTTGACGAAGGACAGATAGACGTTCGTCTGGACCGAGGCTGACATGACCAGTACTTGGTTCGATGTCTCCGGCTAGAATTTTTAGAAAAGTGGATTTTCCGGCCCCATTGGCTCCAATGAGGCCATAGGTATTTCCTTCTGTGAATTTGATGGTTACATCATCAAAAAGTTTGCGATCACTGAATCGCAATGATACGTCTGTTACTGTTAACAATGGACTTCTCCTATTTTTAATATTATTCTCATTTTACTAGAAAGGAGGCTATTTATCAAATCTTGACTTACAATAAGGAAGACTATACAATAGTATCCATCAGAAAAGTAATTTTGTCTCCTCTTAAGAGAGCTTGTGGTTGCTGGGAACAAGTGGGGAACAGGGTGAAGATTGGGCTGATAGACTCTCCTAGTTTATCTTTTATGATTGTGTTAGCTCGTCTTGGCATAGACAGGACTGCTAGGATTTGCTACCTTATAAAAGACTAGAAGGAATAGATGAATAGAGTAAAAAGAGATGGTTTTCCATAACTGAGGTGGCACCGCGGTATATCGTCCTCACAGAGTTTTTTCTGTGTGGACTTTTCTTTTTATAATTCGAAATGAGGAAGGATTTCTATGACTAAACCAGTTATTTTAACAGGAGATAGACCGACTGGAAAGCTCCATATCGGTCATTATGTTGGGAGCTTGAAAAATCGTGTGCTACTCCAGGAGCAGGGCCAGCACCAGCTATACGTTTTTTTAGCGGATCAGCAAGCTTTAACAGATCACGCCAAGGACCCCCAAACGATTGTGGAATCGATTGGGAATGTTGCCTTGGACTATCTGGCTGCTGGACTTGATCCAGCCAAAAGCACTATTTTTATTCAAAGTCAAATTCCCGAGTTGGCAGAATTGTCCATGTATTACATGAACCTGGTATCACTGGCTCGTCTGGAACGCAATCCAACGGTCAAGACAGAGATTGCCCAAAAAGGTTTTGGGGAGAGCATCCCTACTGGATTCTTGGTGTATCCAATTGCTCAGGCTGCAGATATTACAGCCTTTAAGGCAAATTTTGTTCCAGTGGGCAATGACCAGAAACCGATGATTGAGCAAACCCGTGAGATTGTCCGGAGCTTTAATCATACTTACCAAACAGATGTGTTGGTTGAGCCGGAAGGGATTTATCCTGAGAATGAATCAGCAGGTCGCCTACCAGGTTTGGATGGCAATGCCAAGATGTCCAAGTCTTTAGGGAACGGTATTTATCTGGCTGATGATATGGATACCTTGCAGAAAAAGGTGATGAGCATGTATACTGATTCAAACCATATTCGTGTTGAGGATCCAGGACAAATTGAGGGCAATATGGTTTTCTATTACCTCGATGTCTTTGGTCGTCCGGAGGATGTAGCTGACATTCAAGCCATGAAAGATCACTATCAACAGGGAGGTTTGGGGGATGTCAAGACCAAACGTTACTTACTAGAGATTTTGGAAAGAGAACTCGGACCTATCCGGGAACGCCGTTTAGAATTTGCCCAAGATATGGGGCAGGTTTATGAGATGCTCAAAAAAGGGAGTCAGCTTGCCCAAGCGGTGGCTGCGGAAACTCTGGATCAGGTCAAGGAAGCAATGGGGATTCGTTATTTTTAATCTTGAGAATCATTCCCGTTGTCTCTGATCCGAGGTATACCAAGGGAATAGAAGAGTATAAAAAGAAAAATCGCCACGGTAA
>NZ_JAOBSU010000108.1:0-5920 GCF_025447695.1 Streptococcus danieliae
TTTAATTCTTTAATTTGATCTTGTGTGAATTTCATACTATCTATTATAATTCAGATTTTGATTTTTGTTAAGTATTAGATGAACTTTCTATTTGTAATGGTCATTTTTTTCTCCCTTTACTATCATATTCCCCTGAACTGAATCCTATTGAGAACAGTTGGGCTATTTTGAAAAAAGTGGTGACAGAATTGCTTAGAAAGACAGGCGATTTGACTGACGCAATAACATACTATTTAAAAACTAAATGACTATAGTAGCTGGAGCTCGGAAAATCCAATATGTGACACATTTCAGAAACATTGTATTTATCTTTATCTCACTCCTTATAAATTCTGTCCAGATTAGTGTAGCCGATTCACCAAACCTATTATCAAATGAAATCAGACAACTCATCAGAATGAGTTGTAGCACTTATCTAGCAGATAGGACGGGTGGCTAACTTCATTTTAAAATTTTTGTATTTGGATGCTTTGCTTGATTCCTTATTATTCTACGCTGTCCCTCGATTCGATGTCAAAGAGCACACCCTTTTGCAAAGGCTAGAAAAATTTTACTGCGTTGATCTCGGTTTTCGCCAATTGCTGTTACCAGATCATCAAGAAGATTTGGGACATATGATTGAAACCATTGTTTACCTGGAATTAAGACGGCGTTTTTCCAAAGTATATGTCGGAAATGTTGGTAAATATGAGGTGGATTTTATTGCTGTGACGGATACTGGAGCTTATCAGTATTTTCAGGTGAGCCTGTCAACTCTAGATCCTGAAACGCTAGAGAGAGAGCTTCGTCCGCTGCAAGCTATTGATGATCAGTATCCTAAATATCTATTGACGCTGGATCAGATACAGCCAGAAGCTAATTATGATGGAATTCAAAAGAAGTCACTCTTGAATTGGTTATTGGATTGAAATAATGAGTAGAGAGGAAATCAAAAATGGATTTAGAACGTTACCATCAGTTGGCTCTGCAGAAGCAAAAAGAACATCGGAAGTTTCTCGCGGGGCTCAAGAAAAAACCGCCGAAGAACTTAGATAGACTTAGCCAGGAGATTCATGTGGAGGTTTTTGAGGAGATTGATTGTATCCAGTGTGCCAACTGCTGCCGTCATCTCGGTCCCCTCTTGACAGAAGCTGACATCACGCGTATTTCTAAGACTTTTCGGATGAAGTTGTCTGCTTTTGAAGAGGCTTTTCTGCGCGTGGATGAGGATGGGGACAAGGTCTTTCAATCCATGCCTTGTCCGTTTATCGGAGAGGATAATCTCTGTTCCGTTTATGATGTTCGTCCCAAAGCCTGTCGGGAATTTCCTCATACAGATCGTAAAAAGATTTACCAAATCAACCATTTGACCATCCAGAATACACTTATTTGCCCAGCAGCTTATCTTTTTGTGGAAAAATTACAAGAACGGTTGAAGTAACCCTCTTTCCCCTTCAAAAAAGAAGCCTCCCACAGCTTTTGTGATGTAGCTGATAGGAGGTTTTGAATTTATTTTATGAGTATCGTTTTAGTAATTTTCAAGGTAACTATCAAATTCTGGTAAAACTAAATCAACATATCCACGTTGTGGTTGAAAAATAAGTCCTTTATCGATAAGTCTATACTTATATGTATTCACAAGGTTCTTATCCCATTTGGTTTGTTTAATTATATCTGCTATTTTCGTCTTTGATTGAATAGCTTTTAAGAAGATTTCATCATTGTCTGATAGTCGTTGTTGGATTAGTCGATAGGCATTCTTTCCTAGCAAATATCGAAAATCAGGAATCACATCTTCGATATCATCAATGGTTGCACATTCCTTCTCATACATTAATTGGCCTAATAATTGAAAAGCATAGGCATATCCTTTCGTTTTCTTTGCTGCATAGCCAGCAGCAGAATGGTCGAGTGATAGATGCTCGAGATAAGCCTTTTCAATATCATCAATGGTAAGTGGAGAAAGTACAATCATATTTGAACGTAGTAGAAAAGTCAAAATTTTATCGGTAATAACCTCATTAATATCTTCTGGAAGCCCTGTTGAGATAATGCTAATAGGAAGGTCTTTACGGATAAGGAGCTGAAAAAGTGAATATAATTCTCTAATACCAGTGGAACTGGAAATTTCATCAATTAAAATAACAACTTTTCGATTGGCATTTTGACAAATCGTTAGTAAGTCAATTAGCTGTTGTTGGTTTGTAGTATTTTGAGATTGGATATTCTCAATCGTTAATCCCAATACACTAAAATTTTTAACCTGTATAGAATTGCTCACTGTAATCTCTCGACTAACTGTATTGCTTAATTCTGCAATTAAGTTGGAGACAATAGCAGGTGTGTTAATCAGTGTGATAGGAATCCAGTGCTCTGGTAGTTCCTTTTCTAACTTTGTGATAAAGGTGGTTTTTCCTGAGCCTCGAACTCCCGTAACGATAGTAGATTGTGCATCGGAGTAAGGATTGTCGAGATTTTTTAATAGATTCTCAAATTCTTGGTTTCGATTCAAAAAAACCCTAGGTGATTTACCAAATATAGTTGTGAATGGGGTCATAGCACCTCCTATATACTCGTATATACTTTTTTCTTTCATTATATACTCGTATATACTTTTTGTCAAATATCTTAAAAATAATTAGACGGTTCTTCGAAGCTTCTCTTGGTCTAGGCTAATTAAATGTTCTGGTCAAAGTAATACCCGTTGAATTTCAAAATCTGACCTTGTCAAGCCTCCTTGATCGCTTCTAGGGGTAATATTGGGAGTGGAACAGAACTAAATTTGAAAAAATTTAGTTAATTCGCTTTCTTAATTTTGGGCTCATGCTAAAAAGATCCACTGGATCTTACTTTGCTTTTCAATCCCACTCCCGCAAGGCTGATTAGACCCTCTTCCGAGCTTGAAACGCGAACGAAGAGGTCAATCAGCTACTGCGTCAAAGGCATTTTATTAACCAAAGTTAATGAGGCTAGACTTTTGTCCCACTCCCAACTACCTTCGTCGGCTTTCCTAGTCATCTTTTTGTCTTCTACGAGTATTTAGATTTTGCTTTTAACGAAGTATAGACAGTCTTTGTTAGTGGTTGCTATCTGATTTCTAGTAAGTGAAAAGTAAAAGGCCTCAGAATGTCTGAGACCTTTCGGAGATTATTATGAAAAAGAAAAGTTTTAGGAGTTGTTGAGGTCTTCCTCAACTATGGAACTAGTATAACCTACTTTCCTTAAAGGAAACTTATAGTTCATTTTTTAATCCTCATTTAGCTGATCCTGGGGATAACGCTGATGAAATTGAATTTTTAAATGGATAAAGTGTTCCAAATCGCGGAAGATTTGCAAGAGATAGGACCGAGATTCAAACTCCTCGCGGCTCTTGGGGAGGGGACGTTCGCGAAAGACTTGGAGGTAGTGATCGATGCGGTCAATCAGGTGAATTGGAGTCGATTTATCCTCCAGTTGCTGGGCTGTATCCTTAAAAAGCTGGGCTAGAATGAGGCTTTCTTCGGCCGAGAAGTGGCAGTGTTGGATGTCCTCAACCATCTGTAGTAGGTAATGGCATTGCTCCAGCCGCATCTCGAAGTAGTGAACTTCGTAGTCGGTCCGCTGGAAGAGCTGGTTGGATTGATCCCGATAGACTAGTTCGAGAGCCGTCTGGATCTCCTTTTCCAATTGCTGGATGCGGTGGACTTCATCGCTGCTCTGCCCGGTTGCTAGGATGTGGTGGAAACGGAGAACCAGTCCTTTGAGGAGGAGCTCGACGCGGTTGCGGGCGGCGATAATTTCTTTTTGGTGGGAAGGCATATAGATATTGGCTAAGAGAGCCAGGCTAACCCCGATGGCAAAAAGGCCGAGTTCGTTTAAAATAACGGGTAGGGCCAAGCTCCCTGTGTCGAGGAGATGGAAGACGCCGACGGTGGAGACAGATAGGCCGATGTCCCATTCATACTTGTAGGCGAGGGGAATATAAATGGCCATGCTGAGGCCAAAGGCCCAGATGTTCAGTCCAAATAGACTGAAGCAGAGGATGGCTGCCAACATGGCTGACGTCATGCTTAAAACACGGCGTTTGGCAGTCAGCAGGGTGGAACGCCGGGTGTCCAGTAAGCTCAACAAGCCAATGATTCCTGCAGAAGACGGATAATTGAGCCCCAAAAAGGTGGCGATTTGCACAGCTATCCAAGTGACCAAGATAACTTTGATACTTTTTTGAAAGACGGACATGGGACCTCCTTGAAAATTTCTAATTTTAGTGTATCATATAGCTAAGTTTAGTGGCGGTTTTGAGGACTTAAGAATAAGGAGAATCCATGAAAAAAGACTTTATCCACCAACAGGAAGAGATTTCCTTTGTCAAAAACACTTTTACCCAATACCTCCAAGATAAGTTGGAGATTGTTGAGGTCCAAGGACCGATTTTATCGCGGATCGGTGACGGCATGCAAGACAACTTGTCCGGGATTGAACATCCGGTTGAGGTTCATGTTAAGTTGATTCCAGAAGCTACCTATGAAGTGGTGCATTCCTTGGCCAAGTGGAAACGGCATACCCTGGCTCGCTTTGGCTTCAATGAGGGAGAGGGTCTGTTTGTACACATGAAGGCCTTGCGTCCAGATGAGGATTCACTAGATCCAACCCACTCGGTCTATGTGGATCAATGGGATTGGGAGAAGGTGATTCCGAATGGTCAGCGGAATTTAGCCTATTTGAAGGAGACGGTGGAGAAGATCTACAAGGCCATCCGTCTAACAGAATTGGCCGTTGAGGCCCGGTATGATATCGAAGCTGTTTTGCCCAAACAGATTCGCTTCGTTCATACAGAAGAGCTGGTTGAACTTTATCCAGATCTAAGTCCAAAAGAACGCGAAAATGCGATTGCCAAGGAGCACGGGGCGGTCTTTCTGATTGGGATTGGGGGTGTCTTGGCTGATGGGCAGCCGCATGACGGCCGGGCGCCGGATTATGACGATTGGACTAGCGAGACAGAGCATGGCTATAAGGGCTTGAATGGGGATATTCTGGTCTGGAATGACCAATTGGGGGCTGCCTTTGAGCTCTCCTCTATGGGAATCCGAGTGGATGAAGATGCCCTCAAGCGCCAAGTTGCCCTAACCGGCGACGAAGATCGGTTGGAATTTGACTGGCATAAAACTCTGCTCCGGGGTCTCTTCCCGCTCTCTATTGGGGGTGGTATTGGTCAATCCCGGCTAGCCATGTTCCTTCTAAGGAAAAAACATATCGGTGAAGTTCAGTCCAGCGTCTGGCCTCAAGCCGTTTACAATGATTTTGACAACATTCTCTAAACGAAGGGGAGCACATGAAAAGTGTAATGTCAACCCAAAATCGGACACTTTTTATGAGGAGTTAAATCATCCGCTACAGCTTGACCATGATTCTCCTGAGTAGTGATTTTGGCGGCTGTCAAAGCTGCTAATCGCAGCCTTGACAAACCAGCCTATCACTACTCAGCTCAAGCTCAAGCTGTAGCTAGTTCAGTCTGGGCTTTGAAAACTAGTGGTGATAGATTATTCAGTGTCGAATGTCTACGTTTGTGATTCCACCAGTGGATATAATCTTGTGTTAGTAGAGCAAGTTGTTCTAAGGACTTAAATTTATACGCATTAACAAATTCAGTCTTGAATGAGCGATAGGTTCTTTCGGAAACAGCATTATCATAAGGTACACCTGGAGCTGAGAGACTATGCAGTGGTTTTGGAAGATGCAATACTTCATGGACTCTTAGAAGCAGTTGAACGGGATGCTTGGATTATCGGTCAATCAAATCCATTCGTTCTTCCTATTGTAGATTATGAAACTAGTAAAAATTCCAAAATAAAGGATATAATATCTAAAATTAAGGAGCAAGGTTATGATATAATCCCGAGTTTATCAGTTTAAAAAAGACAAAGGATAGCTAACCCCTTGTGTACCAAGGAGTTTGGCCATC
>NZ_JAOBSU010000109.1:0-5810 GCF_025447695.1 Streptococcus danieliae
CTCCATAAGGCAAAAAGCAACGGCTTTAAAACCGTTGCTTTTTTGCGTTAGTCAGAGGGGTTTTTGTCCCAGCCTCATTTCATGTTCGTCCATGTCATAGGCTCAGCGAGTCAATTACTGACTCGCTGAGAGGACTCCGAACCCGACCTAATCAACCTTGCGGAGGTGGGACAGAACCAATTTTTTCAAATTTAGTTCTGTCCCACTCCCTTCTTAAAATTAAAAAAAGACAAACCTCACACGGAAGTTTGCCTAGTAGCAGCCTTACTTGGCTGCTTTTTTCGGTTATCCAAATAGGATAGGAGAATTTCAAAGCCTTGCGCTGAATAGGGGGTCAAAAGGAGAATGTACATATAGACATACTGGCTTTTGGTTTCCCAAATGAGGTGAAAGAGGAAGCCGCCGATCAGGAAGATCGCTCCGGCTAATTGTGTGGAAGGAAAATCGGGTTGGATTTTCCGCAGGAGGTGAAAGAGGTAGATGGCAGTTGTTGTGTAGAGGGTCCATAGGAGCAGACTCATTAAAAAGTGGAAAATCCGATAAGCGCTGCGTCCCTCATAAAGAGATTGGAGGAGTGGGGTAAAGGTCTCCTGGTTCCGCTCCCAACGATTGGGGCCAGTCCAAATGGACTGGAAAGTAGGTTCGGTCCAAGTGGAGTAGACTTTTTGGAAAAAGAAATGTCCAGCATACAGCGGATTTTTAAGGAAGGTAACGATCCGTTTGCGTAAGTCGCGTTTGGCCATGTCTGTGGCCTGTTCTTCATTAAAATTGTTTCGTTGGAGAATTTTGGTATTGTAACCGTCATACCAGCCTCCCAGGGTCTTGCGGTTTGGATCATCCCGGAGTCCCATGGTGACATAGGCAATTTTGGGAGTTCCTGGGCCAATCTCTTGGTCAATAACCCCTTCGTAGTAGGACAGGACAGCCTTGTTCATGCCTACCATACAGAGGATGCAGCTGACTCCAACCAATACTTTTTTCCAACTGAATTTTTTGAGAATAGATAGGGTTAAAATTCCCAAGATCGTTAATCCGAAGATCATATAGTTGTTTCGGATGACACAAGCGATACCCAGGAAAACAGCGGACAAGAGTCCATAGCGAATCTGTTCCTTTTTAGCAAATTTCTGGTAAAAGGTCAGACTGAGTAGGCAGGCGGTTAAACCAACGGTGCTGCCATAGACAAAGAGAATAAAGAAGAAATGGGGGAGGAAGGCAAAGCAGAAGAAGAGTAGGTAATTTCGAGCTAGCTGGCTCAGTCCCCAGGTTCGTCCCAATCTCCAAATTAAATAGTTATTGGTCAGGGTCCAGACCAGATTCATGCCAAAGGCCAAATAGGTAGTTGGGAGGATTGCGGCATAGATACGTTCTAGGCTAAGGAGTCCCAGCTGATGAGGATTGCGGTACATGTAGGCACCGATAGTGGTCAAGGATTCAAAGTTGCCTTGATTGAAGGCTAGTGCGGCCTTGTAGACATGTTTAGCATCCGCTCGAATTTGCCCCTCAACATTGAAGAGCAAGTAGGCCCCCATGAGGAGATAGAGGATGGTTAGGATTTTAAAAAACTGCTTGTCAGACAGCTTTTCAAAGGAAGATCGCAAACTCACCAAGCCCCAGATAAAAAGTCCTAAGCAGGGAAGGAAAAACCAGGGATTGGTTTGGAAAAGTACTCCCTCAGAAATTTTTATGGGGATGAAGCTTGTGACAAATAGGCTTGAAAAACTAAAGAAGGTACAAAAGAGTCCGGCTAGTAGGAGCATTAGGTAGGTTCCGAACTGACTTAAGTAGTTAAAAAAACGGCGCACGAAGAGCCACCTCTTTCTTGGATTGAAATATTCTTCTAAAATCATACCACAATTATGCTAGAATAAGGAAAGGAGGATGCGATGTTTCAAAAGAGTAAATTATTTTTTTGGACGGTCGAAATACTTCTCTGTAGTCTCGTTCTCTTTTTGTGGCGAGAGATGGGGGAGATTGTTACACCGGTTGTTCGGGTCTTAAATACCATTTTAATTCCCTTTATCTTAGCCGCCTTTTTTTATTACATTACCAATCCGATTGTGGAAGGTATGGAGGGAATTTTCAAAATTAAGCGGGGCATTGGTAGCCTTTTAGCGGTTGCGGGTGTGATTGGGCTTGTGGTCTGGGCAGTGGTTTATTTGCTGCCGATTTTGATCCATCAGTTAACCAGTTTGATTGCTGCCAGTCAGGGAATTTACAAGGAGGCTCAGTCTCTGGTCAATAACTTGGCTCAAGAGCCCCTCTTGCGGAATGTGGATCTGCAAAAAACGGTGTCCGACTTAAACCTGTCCTATGTGGATATTTTGCAAAATATCCTCAATAATGTAACAACGAGTCTAGGTAGCCTGTTCTCAGCGGTGATCAATACAGCCTTTGTTTTGATTATGACGCCGATTTTCTTGGTTTATTTCCTATTAGATGGTAAGAAATTCTTGCCCATGTTGCAGCGGACGGTTCTGAAGCGGGATTCGTTAGGGATTGCTTCCCTACTGGTCACTCTGAATAAAACGATTGCTCGTTATATTAGTGGAATCTCCATTGATGCCTTGATTATTTTCAGTCTAACTCTGGCTGGTTACTCGATTATTGGGATTCGCTATGCCTTGATTTTCGCAATTTTCTCAGGACTTTGTAATTTGATTCCCTATGTGGGACCAACGATTGGTCTGATTCCCATGGTGATCACCTATGCCTTTTTGGATCCGCAGAAGATGTTGATTGCCCTGGTTTATATGCTGATTTTGCAACAGGTGGATGGCAATATTCTCTACCCTCGGATTGTTGGGGGAGTGATGAAGGTTCATCCAATTACGATCATGGTCTTGTTGCTGTTATCGAGTAATATCTATGGAATCGTAGGCATGATTGTGGCTATACCTTTATATTCGATTTTAAAAGAAATTGTGAAGTTTCTGTGGGAACTCTATGAAGGGCATAAGGAAAATCAAATGCGCAAGCAGTTGGATACAGAATTGTAGAAAAATCCTTTCTTTGTCTCCATGTGGGATAAGGGCCACGAGATGGTATAATAGAAACATGGCAACTAAAAAGAAAACTACAGGTACTAAAACTAGAAGACCTAGCAAGGCTGAGCAGGCTAGACAGGCCGCAATTCGGCGGATGTTTATCTCACTTGGTCTAGCGGTTCTGATCGTGATTGCCCTCTTGCAAGTGGGGGCTTTTGGTCGTACACTTTATAATTTGATTCGTTGGGGTGTCGGGAGTCTGGCTCCCGTCTTCCTAGTGGCACTTTTTATCTATCTCTTTACTTTCAAATGGCTACGGGATCGTCCCGGTTTTTGGCCTGGGGTGGTCTCTATTTTTGCAGGTTTACTGCTGATTTGGGAGGCTTATCTGTTTGGTCAACTTCCAGCTGAGGTAGGCCTTTTGAATGCGCAGTTGGGCATACTCAGCGGTGAGCTCTTGGGATTGCAAGTTACGCAATTTGTGGGGGGCGGGCTTTTGGGTCTCCTGCTTTATATTCCGATTGCTTTTTTATTTTCAAATATCGGATCCTACTTTATTGGCGCGCTTTTTTTGGCTCTCGGGAGTCTCCTGCTCAGCCAACTTTCCGTCTACGATGTGGGGGATTGGCTCTTGAATACTTATCAGCAGTTGACAGAAGCAGGGGAAAGCCTTTATTTGCGGGAGCGCCAGCGACGGCTTGAGGCCAAAAGGATAAGAGAGGAAGAGCAGCAAGAGTTGGCTGTTCTTCCTGAAAAAGAGCCAGTTCCTGAAGCTCCCTTACCCCTAGTTGATTTGGAAACTGGCGAGATCCTAGATTCGGGGCCCCTGCCTGAGGTACCAGCTATTTACTTGGAAGAAGTGGAGACCCTAGAAGAGGAGCTGCCTTTCCCAGAAAGATTAGAAAGCAGTCCTTTGGGACCCTATGTGTTGCCTAGCATAAATCTCTTTCCCAAGGAAAAAGCCAAGAGTCAGGCGCGGGAGCAACAGCAGGTCCGGGAAAATGTCCGCATCTTGGAATCCACCTTTGCTTCCTTCTCCATCGATGCCAAGGTGGAGCGGGCCGAGATTGGCCCTTCGGTGACCAAGTATGAAATCAAGCCGGCTGTAGGTGTTCGGGTGAACCGGATTTCCAATCTAGCAGATGATTTGGCCTTGGCTCTGGCAGCCAAGGATGTGCGGATTGAAGCTCCCATTCCAGGCAAGTCCTTGGTCGGAATCGAGGTGCCCAATAGTGAGGTGGCGACGGTTGGTTTCCGGGAACTTTGGGAACAAGCCAAGCTTGATCCAGCCAAACTTTTGGAATTGCCGCTTGGGAAGGCGGTTAATGGCCAGGTCCGTAGCTTTGACCTAGCCAAGATGCCGCACTTATTGGTGGCGGGCTCAACAGGATCTGGAAAATCAGTTGCAGTTAACGGGATCATTGCCAGTATTCTGATGAAGGCGCGTCCAGACCAGGTTAAATTTCTGATGATTGACCCCAAAATGGTCGAACTATCGGTCTATAATGATATTCCTCATCTCTTGATTCCGGTAGTGACCAATCCCCGTAAGGCCAGTCGTGCCCTGCAAAAAGTGGTGGATGAGATGGAAGATCGCTACCAACGTTTTTCGAAAGTGGGAGCGCGGAATATCCAGGGTTATAATGAACGCGTGGCAGCCCATAACCAGACCTCAGAGCTAAAAGAAGTGCCACTACCTCTTATTGTGGTGATTGTGGATGAGTTGGCTGACTTGATGATGGTGGCTAGCAAGGAAGTTGAGGATGCCATTATTCGTTTGGGTCAAAAAGCGCGCGCAGCGGGGATCCATATGATTCTAGCAACCCAGCGTCCAAGCGTGGATGTTATCAGTGGCTTAATCAAGGCCAATGTGCCGAGCCGAGTGGCCTTTGCTGTGTCCAGTGGAACGGATAGTCGAACCATTCTGGATGAAAATGGGGCAGAGAAGCTCTTGGGGCGGGGCGATATGCTCTTTAAACCGATTGATGAGAATCATCCAGTGCGGCTCCAAGGATCCTTTATTTCGGATGAGGCTGTTGAACGGTTGGTCAATTACATTAAAGAGCAGGCTGAGGTTGATTATGATGAGGCCTTTGATCCAGGAGAGGTTAGTGAGCTGGATGAGGCTGGAGGTAGTGACTCTAGTCAGGGAGATCCGCTCTTTAACCAGGCCAAGACCCTGGTTGTTGAAACCCAGAAAGCCTCAGCTTCTATGATCCAGCGGCGTTTATCCGTTGGTTTTAATCGGGCAACGCGGTTAATGGAAGAGTTGGAACAGGCAGGAGTCATTGGACCGGCGGAAGGGACTAAACCCCGCAAGGTTTTGATAAGTCAGTTAGAGGAGAATTGAGATGGAATTTAGCGGAGTTGATCATATTGCCATTATTGGCCACAATGCTGAACGCATGTTGGAATTTTATGTGGAGCATCTAGGCTTCACCGTTCAGGCGGACCATGTTCGTCCCGACAAGGAGGATCGCCTGATCCTGGTCGAGAAAAACGGCCTGGTCTTGGAGCTGTTTGTCAAACCCCAGGCTCCCAAAAGACCAGCCCTGCCTCACCCGGAACATACAGGTCTGCGTCACTTGGCCTTTAAGGTCGACGATGTTCAGGCAACCCTAGCCTATTTTGACGAGGTGGGGATTCCCCACCAGGGACTCCGCTACGATGACTTTACCCAGAAGAAGATGGCCTTCTTCTTTGACCCCGACGGTCTCCCTTTGGAATTACATGAATAAAAAAAAACGGTTCTATAATAAGTTGTGTGGAAAGTTCAAATTCCATACAGCTTTTTTTGTCATTCAGAGCACAAAAAAAGCAATT
>NZ_JAOBSU010000010.1:0-24207 GCF_025447695.1 Streptococcus danieliae
GAAAATCAAAAACTTCTAGAAACATTGATCTATCAGGGTTTCTAGAAGTTTTTTTAGTTATCTATGAATAATTCGGGATGAAATAGCTGCTTGCTACTGTCCTTCGTTACTGAGAAGCTCTATTTTGCCTCTGTCACTCGCCGAAAGGTGTTTGTAGAATGGATTTGGTCGATTCTAGCACATCAGATAGCTCTATCCTTTCTCGAAAATAACAAAAACAAACATTCTAACAGAACACCAAAATTATTTGGGTCATAAAAACAAAAAAGCCTGTTACCACAGGCTTTTTTGTTATAGTTTCATCCACCCTGAGAGAATCGAACTCCCATCTCAAGAACCGGAATCTTACGTGATATCCATTACACTAAGGGTGGTAACTCAATAAGTATACCAAAACTTGTGGAGGAAGGCAAGAACTTTTTCAAGCTTCCTCCAATAAAATTTTCAGGCCTGGTTGGCTGGTAAGAGAATCTCACGGATGGCTTGACCAACTCCGTTTTCTGTGTGCGGTCCGGTTTGGAATTTGGCAATCTTTTTCACAGCCTCATTGGCATTGCCCATAGCTACAGACCAGCCGGCATAGGCCAACATTTCCAAATCATTGTTGGCATCTCCAATAGCCATGACTTGGTCATTGCCGAACCCGAGATCCTGAGCTAGGTAGGACAGGCCGGTAGCCTTGTTGGTTCCTTTGGGGAGACACTCATAGATATACTCCTGCGAGCGGACCACTTCAAAATGCTTGGCTAATTGCGGACCATACTCCGCCTCAAAGCGATCCAATGCTTCTTTCTCATCCAAGTACATCGCTTGGAAAATCTTGGCTTGGCTCTCCAAAAGCTGCTTCAACTCTACTCGTTTGGGTTTGGTGAAAACTAAACCGGCATCCATTATCACTAGCTCCGAAGGCTCTTCACCGACGACTAGGTAATCCTGTTCGTCAAAGACGGTTAGTTGAGCGGTCGATTCCTGGGCAATCTGGTCTAACAAGACTAGTTCTTCTTGAGACAAGCCAGACCAGGAGTGGATGGACAAATCCTTGGTACTATAGATGGTTGCGCCATTGTTAATGATAACATAGCCTTCTTTTCCCTGCCAGCCTAATTCCTTTAAATAAGGAAGGACACCAGATAAGGGACGACCTGTACAAATTACAGGCAGGACTCCTGCTGCGCGGGCCTTGTCCAAGTCAACCAGGGTCTCTGGTAGCAATTTTTTATCTTGATCCAGTAAGGTGCCGTCCATATCTAAAGCTAATAGTTTAATCATCCACTCATCCTCCCAAATTTTCAGATATTTTCTACTTCCTATTATACCAAAAGAACGGATTTAAAAAACCTTGGAATTCGCGCTGATTCCAAGGTTGGTGTGGACTTAAAGACTCCAGTCCAAGTTAGGTCCGACAGGGACAATCCCGGTTGGATTGATGGTTTTATGACTTCCATAATAATGGTTTTTAATCTGGTCAAAGTCAACGGTAGCTGCGATGTCTTGATGATGATAGAGACGTTTAGTGTAGTCCCAAAGATTTGGATAGTCCACTAGGGCCTTGATATTGCATTTGAAATGTCCAAAGTAGACGGCATCGAAGCGCACCAGGGTTGTGAAGAGGCGAATGTCTGCCTCGGTTAGACGATTGCCAACCAGATAGTCCTGGTTCTCCAAGTGTACTTCCAATTGATCTAGGGCCGCAAAGACCTGTTTCACTTCTTCCTCATAAACACTTTGACTAGTGGAGAAGCCAGCTTTGTAGACACCATTATTAATGTTTGGATAGACAAAGTCATTCATAGCATCAATTTCGACCTGTAGATTTTCGGGATAGTAATCCTCCTGATTGCCTGTCAAGTCATTGAAGGCTGAGTTGAACATCCGCATAATTTCAGCGGATTCATTACTGACGATGGTCTTGGTTTTTTTGTCCCACAGAACTGGAACGGTTACCCGACCAGTATAGTGAGGATCTGCCTTGAGGTAGACCTGATAGAGGTAGTCGCTTTGAAAAAGACTATCCTCAATGACTCCTGGTCCCTCAGCAAAGGTCCAGCCCTTCTCTAGCATAAAGGGATTCACGATGGAGAGCGAAATGTGCTCCTCCAAGCCCTTCAATTTCCGCATAATCAAGGTCCGACTAGCCCAAGGACAAGCTAGTGACACATACAAGTGATAACGACCCGATTCTGCCTTGAAGCCACCCTGACCTGTCGGACCCGGCTGGCCGTCCGGTGTAATCCAGTTCCGAAACTGAGTCACGGTTCGCACAAATTTTCCGCCCGTTGATTGGGTATCATACCATTGATCCACCCATTGCCCATCTACTAAAAGCCCCATCTGCTTTTCTCCTTTTTACTAATAATTAGTAGTATACCAAAGATTAAAAAATCTTCAAGTTATTCGCATTTTCCTTTACTTTTTGTCAAAAAACTGATAATATATTCCCTGTGTGTGATGGACACGCAAAAATAAACGGCTAATCCGCTGCTCCCTCGCGTTTATGATTAGCAAGATAGGAGAAAACATGAATCCATTAATTCAAAGCTTGACTGAAGGTCAACTACGTACTGATATCCCTGAGTTCCGCCCCGGTGACACTGTTCGCGTTCACGCGAAAGTTGTCGAAGGAAACCGCGAACGTGTACAGCTCTTCGAAGGAGTTGTTATCGCTCGTAAAGGTCAAGGAATCTCTGAAAACTACACTGTTCGTAAAATCTCTAACGGTGTTGGCGTTGAGCGTATCTTCCCACTTCACACTCCACGTGTTGAAAAAATCGAAGTTGTACGTTACGGTAAAGTACGTCGTGCGAAATTGTACTACCTACGTGCCCTACAAGGTAAAGCTGCACGTATCAAAGAAATCCGCCGTTAAGAGGATTAAAAGGAGCCTCGGCTCCTTTTCCTTGTTCCCTTAGTTAAATGGATATAACAACTCCCTCCTAAGGAGTCGTTGCAGGTTCGATTCCTGCAGGGAACATTATTTAAGAAAATCGCTAAAAATACACCCTAAAAGTTAGATGTCATATCCAACTTTTAGGGTGTATTTTTAAATGTTTAAGATGACCAGGACTGTCGGTTCTCCTGCATTTCTGACCCGTTTAGACACCTCTTTTTTCAACTCGAGTTTTCTAACCTCGCTCATTTATCTCTGGGCTCAGGTGAAAAAGGCCTCCCAGACCTTTTTCACCTCCTAACTCTTCCGTACCAAGCGGCGGAAGTCACGCGCTTGGTCTTTTACTAGACCAGCGAGGGAGCGGCCCGCTTGGGAATAGGGCCCCTGGGCTGACCAAAAAGAACGGTCATCTGAGCCCCACCGCTTCTTACTAGGGGAGCGGTAGCCTCTTAGTTTTTTACGTCGGAAGCGGGGATCGTGCCGACCGATTGGGGCGATGTCCAAATCCTTGTGGCGGCAGAAACCACCGTAGTTAAAACTAGCACCATTAATGATACCTGCTTCCGAGCTTCCTTCTGGATCCAGGATATTCAAAAAGCGGCCCTGGCTGTCTAAAATAAACTCAACTCGCTGCCGGTAAAGAACTTTTAGGTTCACACTGGCTTGGTTATCCGGGTAATTCCTCTTCCCTTCAACCAAAGAAAGCTTCTGATGCAGCCGGCCACGATCCCACAGGGTATAAAAGCGACCCTTTAAGTAGCGGGCTAGGGCTTGGCGATCAGTCATTCCCGGATCCCGAAAATGCCTGCGTACATATTGAGCCTGCTGGGTCGAAATCAGGTAGCGTAACTGATGTACTTGGCGATTGAGCAATCCCGCCTGGTCCAGGCTATTCTGAGGAAAGGCTTGCTGGATTGTCTTGACCAGCTGCTTCCAAAAACGATCATGGGGTGCTAAATCAGGATGAAAGGCATTCAAGAGACGCTGCAGCTCCTGTTGATCGTCGGTTAACTCCACAGGCATATCTAGAAATTCTAGAAACCAGATGAGACAGTCCTTAGGTGAGCGATGCTGTTGCTCTTGCCATAAATGATAAAAATTTGAACTCCCAATTGTTCGAGAAGAAGATATATGCATAGGTTGATCCTTACCTGTTTTTATCAGAAAAACTCCAAGTTTTACGCTAGAGGCACGAAAATTTGGAGTTTTTTGCGATTTAATGAATGACCTCAAAAATCCGATTACCATCTAAATCAGGTCCATAGACTTGTCGGAAACGATTCTCCCCAAATAATTCAGGAAGATTGCGATTACTGATGATGTATCTCACCTGCAATTTCTCCAGATCCTCAACCGCCAAATTGATTTTTAAAACATCAGGGGAGGGATTTTCCATACTTGTTTCTTCATCTACTAATAGATAGCGCATGTGAGAATAACGATTCCACTGCTCCTCCATTTCAGATGTTGGATCAAGAGCTTTCATCAGTTCAATATCCGGATAAAAGCGAACCCCATCGAGCGATTTCGCTCCAAGCATCTGCGGCAATTGGTAATAATAGCCATTCTCCGTCATCCACAAGGCCTCAGGATACTCATTTTTTAGTTGCTTCACCTCTAAAGCAATCGCCTTATTTTCAATCACATCCAAGCCCTGAACAACTGGATTAACAGTCATCCCCGATACTAGGATAATCCCCAATAAGGGAAGCAAAGCCATTTTCCTTCTAAAAATAAATAAGAGGTAGGTTAAGCTAAAGAGACCTAGTGTGATAAAAGAAGCGCTAGGGCTCATATAGTGGATGTCTAACGACTGATTGTTAATGAGAAGCATAAAGAGAACTAATGCTGGCAACATAGCTACAAGCAAAGAAAGCTGGTGCCTGCTTTTTTCTCTAAACAACAAGCCAATAAACCAAAGACTGGCAAAAACTCCACTAACCGCTGCTGCTTGCCAGGCCCGATTGGACGTCACAAAACGAAACAAGGTAGCCTTGGAAATGATTTCAGGAATCTCCACAAAAGCATAGACCGCTAATAAGATCGTAAAGAAAACAAGGAAGAGACCAAAGACATTGTCCCAGACCTGCTCCTTTTTGACGACAAAAGGAATCGCCAATAGGAAAAACCAGACAAATTGGAAACCCGTCGCTAGCTCCACCTGATTCATGTAGCTTGGCGTACGGAATGGTAAAACAACATTTTGCAGAAACTCGATGAACTGGGCTAAAGTAAAGCCCCCACCAACACTAGTCCGACTACCCGGATAAACCGTATTGAGTGTCAAATTCAGAGCATTCTTGCTAACCCAAAGACTGTAACCAATAATAGAAACAGCAACCAGCAAAGTTAAGCCCATCGACAGCCAATCAAAAACCTGAAGTTTTTTTGTCCGGATTGCCTTCCAAAATTCAATCACGAAGAAGGCTCCAACCAAGTAGGCAAACGGAATCTGGAAGGCTGGATAAATCACGAGCACAAAACCAATCATCGCACTAACTAAAAAACTAGCCATCAGCAATTTGAACCATCTGTTCTCCTGATGGAAATAATGGTAAATACTCACCATCATCAACAGGGCATAAAAAACGACATCCCCTAGGTGCTGCATAAACCACCATTGAATGGCGGGTGTAAAGGTAATCCATAAGGCCCCAATGCTCGAAAGCCATTTATTTTGCTTAGTCAAAATCAGCGAAAATTCATAGGCCAACAAGAGCATGGCTAGTATTTTAAAACACCAATACCAAGACAAACCAGTGGCAGCACTAAAAAATAGAAAGCCCCAATTAAACGGTTTTCCAAGAACGGAAATATGCCAAACTGGAGAATTATAAGCCACAATCATATTTTGTCCGGATAAAGCATAATTCGGATTGATCAACTGATTGCCACTATTGGCCTGAGCCAGGTAAAAAGGCGTCTGCACCAGCCACTCATCCGAACGAATCATACGGGGCACACCCGCAATCGTCCCGTCTGAACGAGGCGGAAGTGAGATCCAATCCGATAGGTTTTTTTGAACATCAATGTGTTCAGCCTCACCATCCAGATCGTTTATGGTAACACCACGAGTATGATTAGATGTTTCACTAATCCCATAATTATTCCAGTTACTGATTGAACTTCCATGAATCTGAAAAGAAACTCCAACTATAAACAACAGCAAGGCAATCAGATACCGGTATTTGAGAAATCCATCCCCAATCTTTTTCAGAAAACCAAGACTTCGACTACTTCTCACTTCTTGCATAATAATCATAGACTTTCAATTCATATTGCATGCGGTTCTGTCTGACCACGGTATCTAAGATAAAACCAGCCACAAAAGACAAAGCAGCCAGAATCATCAAACCAGTTGCTAAAACCGCAGAAGGAAGTTTGTCAATAAAGCCTGTATTGGCAAACTCTGTAATCACAGGTATCCCAACTAATAAACCAACCATGAAAAAGAGAAGGGTCAGCAGACTGAAAAACACCAAAGGTTTGTAGTCTTTGAAAAGATTGAAAATCATTTTCAAAACTTTAAAGCCATCTGAAAAGGTACTCAATTTAGACTCACTACCCTCTGGCCGATCTTTATAGGTAATTGGGACTTCAACCAATTTAAAACGTTTATCCAGAGCATGAATAGATAGTTCTGTTTCGATTTCAAAGCCTGGAGATAAGACTGGGAAGTTTTTAACAAACAATTTGTTAAAACCTCTGTAGCCAGTCATGATGTCATTGTAATCTCCTCGATACAGACGATTAATCAAGCCTTTTACAAGATTATTGCCGAAACCATGGAACCCACGTTTGTTTTCTTTTTCGTAGGTCCCATTGGATAGGCGATCACCGATGGTCATATCAGCCAGACCTGCTCGTAAAGGCTCCAACAATTTTTCCACTTCTGCAGCAGGATAGGTATCGTCAGCATCTGCCATGATATAGTAGTCAGCATCAATTTCGCGAAACATAGATCGTACGACATTCCCCTTACCTTGACGCGGTTCAAAACGCACAATTGCCCCTGCTGCTGCTGCCAACTCGTTGGTTCGATCACTCGAATTATTATCATAAACATAGATATCGGCATGCGGTAAAACTTTTTTAAAATCTTCAATTACCTTTACAATGGTCAGTTCCTCATTATAAGCTGGCAATAAGACGGCAACTTTTTCTGTCATTCTTACTCCTCTATTCTCTAAAACATGAATGAATCGCATCCATTCTATGGAAGCTCAAAGAAAGCCGAGGTCTTTGAACTAAATCCCTTTCCTGACGTAACATCATATTGAATGATCGCCAAGTCTTGCTCAGCTTCACTACTCTGATTGAACTGGCCATCAAGACTTAATTGACGTCCCTTTAAAACCTCATCCAACAATGCATAGTAGGGAGATACTTTTGAATTGGTTTGTTCCAATAAAGCCGCTCCAAAGTCACTTGAATTGACCATTGGATGCTCCGCTTTAACATTATTTTTATTGGACCAGATGAAATAATCCGTTTCAAATTGTAAATTTGGATGCTCTGTAAAAACAGATAGCGGATAGAAACCTGGAAGGTGATCGCCATAGAAAACAACGGTGATTTCCTTATCGATGGTTTTTAACTTCTCCAAAAATTCTTTAGTGGCTGTGTCCGTATGACGGAGCAAGCGGGAATAACTTGTTAGATCTGCATTTTGTTTATCATTCAACAAAGGATTTTGACCCACTAACTCAGCTGGCTGACCTGACGACCATGGAACATGGTTTTGCATCGTGATGACAGAGAAAAACTGATTTCGTTCCGGCTGAATTTTGGATAGAACCTCATTGTAGACAGCACGATCACTAACATTGACACCCTCCAAGGTTTTATCCTGAATGGTATCTGGACTATCACTGGTGAAATAGAGATTTTCAAAACCTAAGTCCTTATAAATATTAATTCGGTTATAGTTATTGGCTCCTGAAGGGTGGATCACATAGCTATCCTGACCTGCAAACGAGCGTGAAATCGATGGAAGATAGGCCATATTTGGCACGACCTCAACATAGAGATTTGAAGTTGAGCCCGAATAATTATAGAAAGGCAAGCCGGTCAAACTTTGGAACTCCATATTGGCCGTTCCACCCCCATAACCATCACTGTGCATCTGTCCACTTGTGGTCTCTGCTTTTATCTGTTGAATTTCGGGGATAGGATTTTGGGAGATCTCATTCCCTGGAATTCTTCTCGGATCCGCAAAACTCTCGCTGAGTATATAAATAACCGTTTGATTTTTAAGAGACTTATCCCGTGTTTGGTTTAAAACCTCCGCCTTTTGGCGATACTTGGCGATAATCGCTTCAACTTGTTGCTGGTTGTAATTTTCCGGTGCCTCCATCACAACCTGGGTTAATTGACGACTCCACACATAGGCTAAGGATTTATAACTGGCATTAATAGACAGCCCCTGCCAGGTCACGTCAACCCAATTGTGGAGAGCACTGATAACCGGTACATTATTGGGAACTTTTCCCTTTTCCTCCTGTTGAAAGGTTGTGCTTGTCACGTGAACCAAGCCCAAAAAGACCACCAGCAAAGCGAGCCTAGGCTCCCATTTCGTAAAAATCCGTTTACTTGGCATAATCGTTTGAATATTCCAAGCTACATAGAACAAAACGGCAATAACAACTAAAACTGTTAAAAATAAAGCAACATCTACAAAGGAAACAAAAAGTTGCGGTTCCCAAATCCAAATAAAATCAGTGGGCAATAAGGGTTCTTGGCGATACTGATTTTTAATGCTATTCACAATCGCTACTCCGCTTCCTGTAAGCAAAATAAGTAGGCTCGCATACAGATAGCGATTGAGCAGTACATAAATCACTAAACAAAAAGAAAAAATCGTGATGACTTGAAAAAGCGTTGCCATGGGAAAAATATATTTTCCGACAACCTCACCTACTTGCACCACCCCCGTCTGAAAGAGCAGGTTAAACAGTACGGCAAAAACCAAGCTTGAAAAAACGGCATTGGCCCTGCCAAAATGGTGCAGGCCAATTTCTCTCAGACTGTTGTAGTAACTTGCAAAAAGCAGGAAACCAATCACAAACCACAACAGGCTTTGACCCGCTATGTAGCTTAGGTAAGGGCCAAGCTGGTTCTCTGTAGCTAGACTAGTCACCGGTCCAGTCACAAATTCCAAAAAGAGTGGATTCGTCAGCATCAAAGGCGCCATAGAAGCCA
Source organism: Streptococcus danieliae (assembly GCF_025447695.1). Taxonomy (NCBI): domain Bacteria; kingdom Bacillati; phylum Bacillota; class Bacilli; order Lactobacillales; family Streptococcaceae; genus Streptococcus; species Streptococcus danieliae. The sequence continues at coordinate 9,089 of NZ_JAOBSU010000010.1, forward strand.
TGGTCCAAACGGAACGGCGGGCTCGGTAGAGTCCGGTCTCTTCAAATTTCTTGAATACATAAAATTCCCGTTGCACAATTTTTAGCGTAAAAGCAACCACAAGGATAATGGCCAAGCTATAAAAATGCACTTGAGTTAAGGGATGAATCCTGAACAGGTCTTGAACCTTGAAACTAGGATTGTTGAGCTGACGAGACCATTCCAATAAGAACAGTAGGGGAAAATAGATCAGGTAGCCGATTAACAGAGGAAAAACACTCTTGAGCCTTGTATAGGGAAGGGTTAGGAGTCCTGCAAACAAAACAATAAACAGGTAGAATAACAAAACTCCTTCCGTCGTTAAACCAAGGAAAGTCTGGTCTTGTCCAAGAAAATAATTGGACAGGAGAACCACTGTTAAAGCTAGCATTAGACAGACATAGACTAATTCAAAAACACGCGCCGCCCAATCCTGTCCCTTAATCCAAGCCTGAATCGACTCGTATTTTTCTTTGGCATAATCTGAAAGGTCCTGTCGCCAATTTTCTTGGAGTTTTATCCAAAATGCTTGGCTATCCTCAAGCAGGATACTGCTTTTGGCCATAATCAGGTTCTTGGCTTCCAAATAAAGTCGGTTTAAAGATTCTCGAATCTGGTTCATGAATATTTAGCCACCAATCGTTTCAGAATGTATCTAATCGCTCTGGCCGGACCAAGTACAATGTACTTAAGCGCTCCCTTGATCCCGCCCATATAATTAAAATCAACAAAGGTCGGTGGATGCAAATCGCCATTCAAATTTAAAAGTTTGTTATCTATAAAGGGAGTTAGCACTTTTGGACTAGGTGCGATCCGAAAATCATAGCCCTGGTTCCAAGCAATATAGACCAAAAGTCGTTCCATAGCATGAAGAATCGAATTCTGAGGCAGGGGTTCCTCTGGGATAGCCTCTGCCTGAAGATCCAACTCAAAAAGCGGTTTTAAGGCTTCATAGCGGAACCAGGCAAAGCTTCCGTAACTCATGACAAAGGTATCCATCCCTGCAAAATCAATGGTCTTGGAGAGGCCCATATCCTCCCATAATTGATTCATGGCCGCTGCCATTTGGTGTTCATTCCAAGCTGTTACGATACGATTGTAGCGAAAAAAACTTGGAATATCGGCGATGACCAAGCCGATATTTGGCTGTTCCTCAAACTGGGTGAGGATGGCTGCCGAAGGCTCCACCAGCATCTGAATCAGCTCGCGACGCCAGGATTCCCCAGCCCAAAAATCAGCTTCCTTAGACTTTTTAGTATGGAAATGGCCCACATAATCATAGCCTGCTAATCGCTCTTTTAACAAGAGCATCGGGAACAAATCACGCCCACGATTGCCTGTCACAAAAACTTCTTGATTGTCCTGCTGCCCCGTCTTCTCTAGAATCTCTGCCTTCTTGGCTTCGGTATCCGTTGTTAGGAAGAGATCATAGGCAAAGGGAAACTGCTCAAAAACGGTCAAAAATTCTGGCAAGAGATCCGTATAAAAAACATGGAGATGGATCGCTACACGCCCCTTCAACGGGCGAAACTCCCGCAGATTTGACAGGTATTTTTGGCCCAAAAGATAGGGGCTGTCTGGTTGATTAACCATCGACATGTGATAAACAATCAGGTCTATTGGATAGTCACTTTGGGTTTGGATAGTATCCAAAAGGTAGGGCGCAATGCTCTGATTGGCATCCAGCGCCTTGACCTTAAGGAAGGGCAAGCCAACCTCCAGAATTCGCCGAGGATTATAATAGGTAAAATCCGGATGTAACATGCCTTCGGTCGCTTCCTGCGTCGTATCAAACAAGGCCTTGTACTGAAAGCCCCGCTCCAGAAAATAAGTCGTCACGCCCGACTCATAATGATTAATCACATCTTGCACATTTTCATAATCTTGCACATTTTGCCAAAAATCAAAGAAGCTTTGGTCCTGTAAAATGGATTTTTTAAAGGTTAAAAAATAGCTTTGTAGGTGCTCTGGGAACTCCTTGGTCGCTCGAAAGTTGGTCAAGCCCCAAAAATCAATCTGTTCATCAGCTTCCATGCCTAAAAAATGGGGTGTAAAATCCCAAATGGGACCGAAACAAGTATCATTCATCAGGGTTAGGGAATCAAATTCCCCTAGCTTGGACCACCCCAGGTTGTTCATGGCATCCCGCCAAGCTGCAAAGTCAAAACCACTATTGGCTCGCTCCCAGACTTGGTCAACCAAGGCCTGGCCCTTCAAATCTTGAAGCCCCTGCTCCGGCAGAGGGCTATTGCTAACCACTAAAACCTGTGAAAAAAGCGGCCGCATCTTCTTCAACTGATAGAGGACGTGGGGACTTACTTCCTGATTTTTATTGTAATGAACATAGATAAGCAGTCGCTTCATTTTCTTCTCCTAAACAAATCAATCACCTTCGTGGTGATTTTCCAACGCCGGGAATTTTTCATCATCCTATTTTCCAGCTCCAGACGTTGGTAATTTTCTCTTACTTGCTCTAACTCTTCCTGGTTAGAAAGCAACCGGTCCAGCAAGGTTTTAACCAAGTAATCGGCTGCTTCAACCTGGTCAATCTGACTCATTTTGTAACTCAATATTAACTTGTCTCCCTGCTTTTCTTGAGGGAGATCATAAATCAACTGTGGATCTGGATCTTTGAATAGATAGCCCTCTCCAAAAGCCAGGCCATTGGACCAGCTAGGGGGAAGGAGAGTTCCGTCCGACAACCGGACCTCAACCCTATCATAAAAACTTGGCCGTTCTGACAGATCAATCCGCACACGGCTACAATTTTCTGGCAGCACAATTTCGAGATTGCCCTGTTCTTTCAAGGCAAAGGATTGGCTTTGTTCAGGTCTAAAACCCGAGGACTCGTCTGAGAAAAAGACCGTCACCGATTCAAAACCAATTCCCGCCAAGCCTGCTGCAGCCTGACTCAACTCCCATTCAAAGGCATTCGCCCGTTCCAAAAGAAGATCCACCAGGGATTCGGAAATTCGCTCCGGGTAACGTCTGACATAAGCTTTTTGCGTTGCCAGCAGTTTTTCGAAACGGTCTTTCTGCTCTGCATAGGAGCGAGGTCGCGAATCCGATCCTGTATTCACAACATAGGCTACCGTTGCCTCAGGTAAATAACTAAGCTTGGTCCGTTGAAACAACTCCAGCTGCAAATTAAAGGTGTCATCTGCCGTGCTTAAATCCAAACACTGATTGGCTGCCAGCATCAACTCCCGCTCGACTAGCCAGGTCGAGGCCATGGTAAAACCTCGGGTGGCCAGCATTTTCTCGTAACTATCCGCAAGAGGAATGGTCCCAGACTCAAAGCCAGCAGCGCTGACAAATTGGCCTCTTTCATCATAAATATCAAAATCGCTATTGGACCAGGCCGAATCTGGATTCGCCTCTAGCAGGTCGACTTGTTTTTGGAGCTTATGGGGATCCAACCAAAAGTCATCCCCATCACAACGGGCAATGTACTTGCCTTTGGCCTTGGAACAGAGCTCGACCCAGGTTTTAGCAATCCCCTGATTCACCGGATTTGAAAAGATCAAAACATTATCAGGATGTTTTGCTTGGAAGGCCTGAATGATGTCCCAAGAGTAGTCCGTGGAGGCATCATCGACAATGAGAATTTCAACAGGAAAATTCTTCTCTTGCGCCACAAAACTCGCTAGGGTCTGCTCAAGCCAGGGATCCTTATTGTAGACTGTGCAAAGAATTGAAACCACTGGTTGTGTCATTGGTCACTCCATTTCGTCAAAAGTCCAGTTTCCATTTCGCTGAATCAAGCCACTTGCAGAATCCAAAGCAGATCGGTCATCTGCAGCAATATCTGTTCGTTGAACCATGATAATCGGGGTTTGGGTTGCATCTGAAAAAGCTAACATCTTTCCTTCTGCATCCCGGACGGTTACTTCCAACTTCATTTTGAGATTATTCACCGTCGGTAAGGAACAACGGTAGTGAATTTCCTGGTGACCTGAGGAAACCTGATGGGCATCCATTGAATTATCGTTATAAATCCAAATATTCCGATCAATATCGGTCAAAGACAGGGCGATATAGGTTTCCATTTCTTCCTTGAGATCATACTGAATCCGGAAATGGATCTCATCCCCTGGGCTAATCTGAGTCGGCGACAGCAAGTCCAGCTGAAAGTTCTCAACCACTTGCTCTTCTGCTTGTGCCGGCTCACTCGCTTCTTCTGCTTGCAGGGGTGCGGTATTGTCATAGCTATACTGATTGGCAACATTCTCTGGATTGCCGTAAGCCTTGACCAAACCATGTTCAATCAAGATCGCCTTATTACAGAACTTTTTAACCGCACCCATATCATGGGTCACCAGAATGGTTGTTTTCCCAGACTGCTTGCGTTCCATAAAGTAATCATTACATTTCCGTTGAAAGGCTTCATCACCAACGGCCAAAACTTCATCCAGGATCAGGATATCGCTATCTGCCTTAATGGCCACCGAAAAGGCCAGACGGACCTGCATCCCACTGGAATAGTTCTTGAGCTTCTGGTTCATAAAATCCCGCAATTCCGCAAACTCAACGATCTCATCATACATGGCATCAATTTGAGCCTGGGTAAAACCAAGCAGGGCTCCGTTTAAATAAACATTTTCACGGCCGGTCAATTCCGGGTTAAAGCCAACACCGAGCTCGATAAAGGACACCAATTTCCCATCAATCCGGACCTCCCCCTGCTCAGGCTGGTAAATTTCCGAAATGATTTTCAGAAGTGTCGATTTACCAGAACCATTCCGCCCGAGAATGCCAAAAAAATCACCCTTTTCGACTTCGAAGTTGATATCCGTTAAGACATGTTGCTCTGTATAGCCCTTGATCCCTCGGAGGCGATTGATCAAACTCAGCCGCAGGCTGTTGGTTGCTTCTGTTGGTAGTTGGAAATATTTACTGACATGTTGAACAGAAACAGCAATTTTGTTCTCTTTCACTATAAAATCTCCGCAAACTTCTTAGCATTTTTCCTAAAAATTCCATAGCCAAAACTAAAAATCAGCAGCGGCAAGAGATAGGGAATTAGGATTAAAAAAGGATTGGTGACCAGTTGCCACACGGTTGTATTAGCTGGATCAATCAGGAGATAACGGGCGTCCTGAATCATCTGAGCCATTGGGTTCACCATCATGATCTTGGCTGCCAGTTCATTCTGATTGGCCACAAAACTAATCGGGTAGATAATCGGGGTGGCGTAAAGACCCGCCTGCAAGACTACTTCCCAAATTTGTAGCGAATCTCGAAAACGGACAAAAACAGTCGACAAAAGAAAGGCCAGACCTGAGGCAAACAAGAGCAGCTCCAGAAAAATTGGCAAAACCAAAATCACTTGCCAGGACAGGCTAACCCCGTTAATCAAGGCAAAAATAAAGACAACCGCCAGATTGATCAAGAAATTAATCCCTGCCCCTGCCACCGCTGAGAGAACAATGATTTCCTTGGAGAAATTCAATTTCCGAATCAAATCCCCGCGGGACACGATAGACACCATGCCCATCGAGGTCGCTTCCGAAAAGAAGGACCAAATCACATTGGCCAGTAAGAGAGCCACCGCAAAATGGGGCACATCACCGCCCAAACGTAAAAAGCGGATAAAGACCAGATACATAATGGTAAACATCATGAAGGGTTTCAAGATCGACCAGAGGTAACCAATCGCGGATCCCTGGTAGCGTAACTTAAAATCCGTCTTGATGAGTTCTTTCATCAAGATCCAATTTTTCTGTTGAAACAGATTCATGGATTGCTCCTTTTGTAAAATAATTTGGTAATAATCAGCGTTCGAAAAACTAGGGTATGGAACCAGCGGTTTTTACGATAGCCCCTGCCAAAAATCCGGCGAACCCGCTCCACAGGCCCCTGCTCCAAAATCGTAACAAATTCCTCCACCAACACTCGGTTCTCAGGCTCGAGCGGCAATTCGAGAAGGTTGCGAGCCTGTTCTTGACTATCGTGGATTAAGGTCCAATACTTTTGGAAAAGACGCTGGGGACGAATCCAATTAGCCATCCGTTTGCGCAGGGTTCGTGCCCCCAAAACATTGTGGTCATGTTGGCGATAGAGCTGGGTCACTTGATCTAGATAAATAAGTTGACCCTGACTAGCCGCCAATAGAGCCAGATACCAATCATGCATGAGCAGGGCGTGTTTCTCCTGGCCTGTCCAGAGACTGGCCAGAGCCTGATTAATCAGGGTTACGCCTCCCGTCACTGTATTCTCTGTTAATTCTGCCAACAGACTTGTATTGGCATGGTCTGATTGACTACGGATCATACTCGCAGCCAAAACTTGAAGCTGGGCGTCCACCACACTGAGGTCTGTGTAGACCAAGGCCGGTTGGCGAACATCTACTTGAGCCAGGGCCTCAAGCTGAACTGCCAATTTGTGGGGGAGCCAGACATCGTCCTGATCAGAAAAGGCATAGGCCTCTGCCTCCTCCGCCTGCAACAGAGTCCAGAAGCTCTGAATCACACCAAGGTTTTCTTGGACATCCGGATTAATCCAACGAATCCGTCCATCACGCGCCTGGTAGTCTTCGATAATCGCATGGGTTCCATCGCTCGATCCATCATCGCGAATCAGGAGACGCCAATCTTCTACGGTCTGCCCCAGAATCGAATCTAGCATCTCCGCCAAGTAAGCCTCCCCATTGTAGGTTGACAGCAAGATCGCAACCGTCATGCGTTAAACACTCCTTCATAGTCTTTCACAATTTTCTCCCACGAGTAGAACTCACGCATTCTTTTTTTAGCTTCCTCACCTAGATGACTTGGTCGTTTAGTATCAATTTTTTCAAGCAGCGAAACCAAATCACCCGGCTCCTTAGTCCAGTAAAGCGCTGTATCCTCAGCCACCAGGCGGTTAAAATCAACGCCCAAGACCAAGTTCACATCACTCTGGGCCAAGGCTTCCAAGAGACCCGGATTGGTCCCGCCAACTTCATGGCCATGGAGGTAAGCATAGGCCTCCTGACGAATCTTCTTGAGTAGATTCGGATCATAAACTGTTCCGACAAAGCGAATCCGCGGATCCTGGTCAAAACCGGTTTGCTGCCGCAGCCTCTCAAAGTAGGCCGAACCCTGGTAGTTGCAGACCAATACCAAGGGCCGCTGACTGGCTGTCTGCATAAATTCCCGAAGCATGGTCTCATAGTTGTTCTCAGCCACAAAACGGCCCACAATCAGGTAGTAATCCCCAGCAAGCAGGTCCCACTCCTTCAAAAAGGCTTGGAAATCCGTCGAATCTGTTGCCAGATTCGAAGCTTCTAAATCCGTCCCATAGGCAATGGTTGTCACCGGCAGCGAGCCATAAGTCTCATCCAAATAGGAGGCAATCCCGGGGTTGTCCGCCACCACCAAATCAGCCTGCCGGGCCATGACCCGCTCTGCCAGCTTCAGATAGGCACGTACGGGCTTGGACCACTTGGTCCGCCGCCATTCCAGACCATCTGGATTAATTAACAACCGTCCACCCAAACGGTGAATCCGTTTGATAAAGAAACGAATCAGCGGCCCCATGGTATTGCCTAAAATATAAAACACTGGCTTGTCAGACCCCGACGCTTCCGCCAACTTCAAGGCATAGTGCAGGGCCATGGTATCATAGGCAATCACCCGGGCTGGACCCAACTGGGGAGGACAAATCGTGAAGCAATCCGTCCCTTGGAAATCAAAATGCTGGTAAGAGGCCTCATCCGACAAGCAAGCAACATGATACACAATACGAGGATCCTGCTTGCGGGTTACCAATTCTTGCACAAAGGTCTCAAAACCACCATATTTGGCCGGCAATCCACGACTACCGATTACATAGACATCTTGCATCCGGAAACTCCTTCCCCTAAGTTTACATTCCTTAATTATACCATGTTTCCCAACTTCCTGCGACCGAAAACAGGGGAGAAAAATCCGCAAGAAGTCGTCCAAATGCAGAAAACCGCACTCCTATTCCAAGTGCGGTTTCACTTTATCAAGTTTTTTCAACTAGCAAAAGCCTCAGCCATCCTAGTCGCGATCATCATAACCTTTGGGATGACTCGAATGCCAAGCCCAAGCGCTTTCGATGATTTTTTCGATATTATCAAATTTAGGTTTCCAGCCTAGAATATCACGCGCCAGCTCTGAGGAGGCAATCAGAGTGTCTGGATCTCCCGGCCGGCGATCGGCGATTTCTGCTGGAATCTCCTTACCAGTAACCTTGCGGGCAGCCTCCAAAATTTCCAAATTAGAAAAACCAGTCGCTGATCCCAGGTTAAAGGCTCTGGACTCATTGCCTGCACGCAGGTACTCAACAGCTAGGAGATGAGCATCAGCCAAATCGAAGGGATGCACATAGTCACGGACATTGGTCCCGTCCGGTGTCTGGTAATCATCGCCAAAGATCATGATTTTTTCACGTACCCCTTGAGCCACCTGCAAGATGATTGGCAACAGGTGGGTTTCTGGTCCGTGGTCCTCTCCCAGTGAGCCATCTGGTTTGGCACCAGCTACATTAAAGTAGCGGAGCGGGACAAATTTGATTCCATAGGCCTGATCCGCCCATTTCATAATCGTTTCCATCATCAACTTGCTTTCGCCGTAAGGGTTGATTGGTTTTTGCGGAGTCGTTTCCCGAATCGGAATCTCTTCTGGAATTCCATAAGTTGCGGCAGTTGAAGAAAAGACAATCGACTTAACACCTACTTCCCGCATCACCTCAAGAAGACGAATCATCCCTGCGGTATTGTTGTCAAAATATTTCAAGGGCTCAGCCATTGATTCTGCGACCAAGGAATAGGCCGCAAAATGGATCACCGCATCAATATCCGGATTCTCTTTGAAAACCTGCCGCATGAAATCTTGGTCAGCCAGATCACCCTCATAAAAGACTGCATCTGGATGCACCGCAGCCCGGTGTCCTGTTACCAAATTGTCGACCACGACAACCCGCTCTTGTCCCAGTGAAACCAAGCGGTCCACCATGTGCGAGCCGATATAACCCGCTCCACCTAACACTAAAATTCCCATAGAATCTACGCTCCCTTACTAACTACTTATTTCACTTCTTGCTGGTAAAAGGCCTCCAAGGCTTCTTGCCAGGTTGGAATCACAAATCCGGTTGCCTTGGCCTTAGTCAAGTCCATGGTCGAGTTAAATGGACGTTTAGCCTTGGCTGGGAACTGGCTCGAATCAACTGGCTTGACCTCCACGGGACTATCTTTCAGGATCTCCACCGCAAAGTCATACCAGGTTGTATCCTGGTCGGCATCATTCGACAGATGGTAATAACCATAGTCATGCTGGTTATCCGCTAAATGCACCATAAATTCTGCCAGGGTCCGGGTCCAGGTTGGGCGACCGTGCTGGTCATTGACAACCGTTAGGACAGGATGGCTTTTCGCCAAATTCTGCATGGTGAAAACAAAGTTTTTCCCATAATTTCCAAAGACCCAGGCGGTCCGAATAATGTAGAAACGGCTGGAAAGTTTTTCAACCAGCTCTTCTCCCATCCGTTTGGTACGGCCATACTCGGTTTGAGGATCCGCTGGATCGTCCACCTGCCATTCCTGACCGACTGGTTTGTCTCCGTTAAAGACATAGTCGGTGGAGATGTAGACCATGGTTGCCCCGTGGGCTTCTGCTGCCCGCACCACATTTTCAGTTCCGGTCACATTGATGGCGTAATCCAATTCCTTGCCTTCATCCTCAGCTGCATCAACAGCTGTGTAGGCCGCACAGTGGTAGACCAAACTTGGCTGCACTTCCGCAAAGACCCGATCCACCTCTTCTTGTTTGGTGATATCCATTGTCGCCACATCGAGGGCCACATAGTCCTGCCCTAGCTCGTCCAAATAATGCACCAACTCCGTACCGAGTTGACCTTTTGCTCCTGTAATGAGAATCATTGCTTACCCTTTCCCTTCTGAACGCTCCTTGATCACATAGATCGGCCGATTTTTTGTTTCCATAAAAATCTTACCAATATACTTCCCAAGAATTCCGATTGTTAATAATTGAAAACCTCCCAAAAAGAGGATGATGGAGACCATCGACGGCCAACCTGCGGTTGGATCCCCATACAAAAGGGTCCGGACAATCACCACGCCGGCCAAGCCAAAGGCCAGCAAGCAGGACAAGGCTCCTCCCACAAAGGCAATGGCCAAGGGAGCATCCGAAAAGTTGACAATTCCCTCCAGCGAATAGCTAAAGAGCTGCCAGAAATTCCAGCTGGTCTGCCCCGCCACGCGCTCGACATTCTTGTACTCCAAATACTCGGTCTTAAAACCAACCCAAGAGAAAATCCCCTTGGAGAAGCGATTGTACTCGGTTACCTCCAAGATCGCATCCACCATCTGTCGCCGCATTAGCCGGAAATCGCGGGCCCCATCGACCATCTGAACCTGGCTAATCCGATTAATCAAGCGATAAAACATCCGAGCAAAGAAGGAACGAATCGGCGGTTCCCCATCCCGGGTCACCCGCCGGGTCCCCACACAATCCAGGTCCGGGTCAGCCTCCAAACGCTGCACCATTTCTACCAACAACTCAGGCGGATCCTGAAGGTCTACATCCATTACGGTCACAAGCTCCCCGTGAGCCGCCTGAAGGCCAGCATAAAGAGCCGCCTCCTTCCCAAAGTTTCGGGAAAAGGACAGATAGGTAACCTTTGAATCCTGGGCTGCCAACTCTCGGAGCACCTCCAGAGTCCGATCACGGGAGCCGTCGTTGACAAAAATATACTCAAACTCCTGATCCAGCTGAGGCTGAATCGCTTCCATTGCCTGGTAGAAGAGAGGCAGCGCCTCTTCTTCGTTAAAGCAAGGAACAATGACTGAAAGCGTCATATGGTTCTCCTTATTCTGTTCATTCTCCTCTAGTATATCATATCCCTCAAAAATCTCTGCCTACTTCCTGTAAACTTCGATATCAAATGACTTTTGCGAGTCCAAAACAGCTTGGTAGAGTTCCAAATCCTTGGCCAAGAGATTATTGGTGTAGACCCCGTCAATCCTCCGGTTGAGTGTTTTGGACAGAGTCGCAAAACCATCCACCGTATGGACAAATACCAAGCGATCCTGCGCGTGAATTTGATTAATCAGAGAGTCCGTCAACCGCTTATCCTTTTGGGGTAAAGTAACCGCCAAAATTTTGGACTTGTCCACCAAGGTCTTGGCAATCGCTTCTTCCTCTAAATCAGAGGCGTAGAGGGTTAAAATATAGTGCTTAAACATCCCCAGCTCCTCCACCCAGGCGTAATCTTTCGGCTGGTAGAGCTGCACCAAGATCCGGTCAGCTAAGGCTGGATTCAACTCTTTGACAGCCTGGCCCAAAATCCGGTACTGCTCCTCAACCTCCGCCAGACTCTTAGATTGCACCTTGGTATCGGTGACAACAATCATATCCGGATTGATTTCCATTTGTTTCAGAATATCCTCCCAAAACAAACTGATATATTGGGCCTGCCGATTGCCCTTATCACTGGTCTTAGCTGACTCCCACTCCTGACTGGTCACAGCTTCGCCCTCCCAGTTATGGACAGCCGCCAGACGACCGTCTTGAGTCAGATTGAGATCAAATTCAAAAATCCGATGGCCCAGCGAATAATTCTGCTTGAGGGCTTGGAGAGAGTTGCTGTAGGCCGCTAAAAAACCAGCCTCCCGCATCGTCCCACCCGCATGGGCAATCAAGCGGGTCGTCGCCAGCACCTGTTTTACGTCCTGTGACTGCGACGCAAGTACCAACTCTGTCCCCTGATGACCCAGCTCCTGTCCCAGACTAGCCTCCAAACTCTCCTTAGGCAGGTAGACCCGACCCAACCAATCCTGCTCCCTATGAGCGTAGGGAAAGTGATAACCATTTTTCCGAATTTTATCCGCATCCACATGGATGGACCAGGGAACTAGACCTGCCTTCGTATAGCTTTGATCAGACTCCTCCTTCAAACCGGCCTGCTCAAAAACCGCCTCCAAGGGATAAAAATCCCGCTCCAAACGACTCTTCATTTGAACCCGATCATAGAGCCCCAAAACCAGGCCCAAGCCTACAAGCCCCAGCAGGTATCTTCTATAGTTTACTCTCAGGACCTTGTCCTCCTAACTAGACAGGAAGTAAGCAAGTAGCTGCACAACTTCCACGCCAATCTTTCGTCAAATGAGACGACAAGAAATAAGAGGCTGAGGACCCTAGTCCCAGCCTCTCACTGTTTATTGAATTACTTCCTGGGTTTTTGCATAATTGGCTTCAACAGCTTCTTTTTCGCCCTTCCACCAATCTGAGTTAGCTGTGTACCAGGCAATGGTTTCTTTCAGACCCGCTTCAAAGTCTGTAAATTCAGGCTTCCAGCCCAAATCATCGCGTAGCTTGCTGGCGTCAATTGCGTAACGCAGATCGTGGCCTGCACGGTCTGTAACGTGGTCGTAAGCATCCGGTTCTTGCCCCATTTCCTTCAAAATGAGTTCCAGCACTTCTTTATTATTTTTCTCACCGTCAGCCCCAATCAGATACGTCTCGCCAATCTTTCCTTTGGTCAAAATCGTCCAAACGCCTGAAGAATGGTCATTGGTGTGGATCCAGTCCCGCACATTCTTACCCTCACCGTACAACTTGGGACGAATGCCACTCAAGATATTGGTGATTTGGCGCGGGATAAACTTCTCAATATGCTGGTAGGGTCCATAGTTATTGGAACAATTGGAAATCGTCGCTTTGACCCCAAAAGAACGCACCCAGGCCTTGACAATCAAGTCTGAGGCAGCCTTGGTTGAAGAGTAAGGTGAGGAAGGATTGTAAGGTGTCTCAGCTGTAAATTTCTCCCCTGGACCTTCTCCCTTGCCTGGCAAATCCTCCCGCAAAGGAAGATCGCCGTAGACTTCGTCCGTCGATACATGGTGGAAACGCAAGTCGTACTTACGCGCAGCTTCCAACAGGGTATAAGTTCCGATGAAATTGGTATCCACAAACGGACGTGGATCATTCAAGGAATTATCATTGTGGCTCTCAGCGGCATAGTGCACAATCGCATCCGCATCCTGGGCCAAACGATCCACAAGCTCCGCATCCGCAATATCACCCACAACCAACTCCACACGATCGCCCAAAATAGACGCAATATTAGCCTTATTCCCTGCGTAAGTTAACTTATCCAAGACAACAATCTGAACATCTGGAAAATTGTTGTAAACATAATGTACAAAGTTCGAACCGATAAAACCTGCACCACCGGTTACAATGATTTTTTTATAGTCTGTCATTTCTTTCCCTTACAATTGATCTTCTGTTACTGGTTCTACATCCTGCAAAAGCGGATGGTTTTTATCTGCCTCTGAAACTTCTGCTGCCTCCAAGTTGTCCCACTGGATGCCGAGACTTGGGTCCGCGTAGTTGACAAAAGCATATTTGGGCTTGAGCTCCAAGGCCCAATAATCATTAACCAAATAGCTATAAGCCACCTTGTCCGACAAAACTTGGAAACCATTGGCAACACCCCGCGGCACAAAAATCCCTTTGGAAGCATCAATCTCTGTCTGGTAAACATTCCCAAAACTTGGACCCTGCCGCAAGTCCACCCAGGCTCCCAAGACACGTCCTTCGTCGGCTACCGAGATGTACTTATCCCAAGGTTCTGCGTGCAAGCCGCGAAGCACATGCTTACTTGAAAAGCTTACATTATTTTGCAATTTCCCTTCCGCAAAAAAAGACTCTGGGAAACCAAGCGGAACCATTTTTTCCTTTTGGAAATTTTCTTTGAACCAGCCACGACTGTCTCCGTGAACCGGAATGTCAAATTCCAGCATTCCCGGAATCGCTTCAATCGGGCGAGCCGCTAGCTCTTTTCCAAAAAAATTATCAGCCATTTTCTTCTCCAATCAAACGCAAGAGGTATTGTCCATATTCATTTTTCTTAAGCGGTTGGGCCAAACGATAGACCTGTTCCCGACTAATGTAGCCCATCCGATAGGCAATCTCTTCCAGATTGGCCACTTGCAAATTTTGCATCCGCTGGACCGTTTCAATGTACTGGGCCGCTTCCAAAAGACTCTCGTGGGTCCCTGTATCCAACCAGGCAAAACCACGCCCCATCAACTCAACAGATAGATCCCCACGATCCAAGTAGGCCTTGTTCACATCCGTGATTTCCAACTCTCCTCGAGGACTTGGTTTGATGTTCTTGGCAATTTCGACCACAGAATTATCGTAGAAGTAAAGACCTGTTACCGCATAATTGGAACGAGGCACTTCCGGCTTCTCTTCAATCGAAATCGCATTCATCTGCTCATCAAACTCGACCACTCCAAAACGCTCAGGGTCCTTAACCTGGTAACCAAAAACGGTCGCACCGACTTCCTTTTGCGCAGCTTTTTGCAAAAGCTTGGTCAAACCTGGCCCATGGTAAATATTGTCCCCCAAAATCAGCGCCACCGCATCATCGCCAATGAAGTCAGCACCAATGATAAAAGCCTGTGCCAAACCATCTGGACTCGGTTGCACCGCATAGGACAAGGAAATCCCGAGCTCAGAACCATCGCCCAGGAGCTCTTCAAACCGTGGCAAATCCGTCGGTGTTGAGATAATCAAAATCTCCTGAATCCCCGCCAACATCAAGGTTGAAAGGGGATAATAAATCATCGGCTTGTCATAAACCGGCATCAACTGCTTAGATGCCGCCCGCGTCACCGGATAAAGGCGCGTACCTGAACCACCCGCTAAAATAATACCTTTCATAGTTTTTCCTTTCTTCCCAGAGGCTCAAACTGACCTTCTGGACCATCATTTTTAAAGCGAAACGAGCTCACCAACAAGCACGTTCATCACGCCCTTCTTGAAAAGGACTATACTAGATTCCACAAGTAAGCAGAACTTGCAAAATCCGAGACACATCTATTTTATCATTTTTGTGACAAAAAGTCTGAGGGAGTTTTTGGGAATCATTCCCGTTGCTTATTCTTTTTGAAAATAATGTCAGGATTCTGACTCCTCATCATCAATTTCATAAAAATGACATCTTTACGGTTCTTTGTCAAGTTGTGTGGAATCCCTGAAAACTGACAATATAGAATAAAGACAATCTTCCTTCCTCCCCTCCTTAGAGGGGAGGGATTTTTAGATAGAGTGGACAGCAGGAGT
>NZ_JAOBSU010000110.1:0-5679 GCF_025447695.1 Streptococcus danieliae
TTACAATTCCTTGTCCGATTAATACACACATTCAAACTCTGCTTTGGAGTTTACACAAAATTCTTGACACACCCTATAAATGGTTCCGAGATACAAAACCCACTATCAAATATCCTTTAACAAACAATAGCTTGCTGACTCAGGTAGATCACTGCCTCTGCTCTGTCTGCTCCGGTATGACTATTCCCGATTTTGAAACTGGTAGATTTATAGTGTACATCAACCAAGATGTTGTTAAAAGCCGAGTCATGTTTACCATTTTACATGAACTTACTCACATCTATTGCCATCTTATGGACTCTAATTATGAAGCAGTGCTCGTTTCAAAAACAACTTCGTCATATAGTGACACTTACCCTCCTGAAGTTGTTCCTCTCGAAGACGAAGCTAATACAATTGCATCGATTCTTTTTCTCAACGACCAGCAGTTACTCAAATCCATTAAAAACAAGTTAACGTTTGAACAACTTAAGGAAGTCAGTCAAATGTCAACACCAGCCCTGCATAATCGACTAATGAACTTCTTGATGTACAACTGTCACTGCCAAGAATACTATGCTTTAAGAATAGTTCGATTATATAGGGACAACGAATCCGAAGGAATTACTACTTTACAACAATTCCACAACGAGTTAACTTCCTAGAAAAAACTTTCAACTTAGATTAATAAAAAAACTCCTTCACACTCACCGTCGCCAAACTTAGAGTATGAAGGAGTTACCTAAAATAAAAAGTACGCATTCAAAAGCGCTTTTTATAATACTCATTTTACCACAGAAGAAAGATAGGTACAATATGATTGGACAATATAAAAAAAGCGGTACGACCGCCTACTACTTCAAAGCTTATCATGGAATCGACCCACTATCGGGTAAAAAAATTATTACTAAACGGAGAGGGTTTAAAACAGAGAGAGAAGCGCGTCTTGCCGAAGCCAAATGTCTTTCGGATTATGAAAAGAAAACCTTTAGGGCTAAAAATACTACTACTACTTTTGCACAGGTTTACGAAATTTGGAAAAGTCATTATAAAAACACTGTCAAAGAATCCACTTTTGTGAGCCAAACAGACATCGCTGAACGCCACATTTTACCGGTATTTGGGCACAAAGCCATTAATAAGATTACTCTAACCATGTGCCAAACACAACTCAATGAGTGGGCCACGAAATATAAAAGATTCTTTGGAATTGCTAGCATAGCTAATCAAGTTTTTGACTACGCAATCTCCATGGAACTGATCGAGAATAACCCGATGAGAAAAACTCTCAAGCCAAAACGTCAGAAAAAAGAAACGGGTGAATTAGACCAGTTTTACAATAAAGATGAATTACAAGAATTTTTCTCTCTTGTAGTAACAATGGATGACCCAGAAATGCTAACCTTCCTCCGGCTACTGGCCTTTACAGGTATGCGAAAAAATGAAGTAGCTGCGCTAATGTGGAGGGATATTAATTTAAAAGAAGGATTTTTAAAAGTCAACCGAACACTAGCCAAAGGAGAAGGAAACAAAACAATTTTCCAAACACCGAAAACAAAGAAAAGTGCTCGTACAATTGTTCTAGACCCTCAAACCGTTCAAATTTTAAAAGATTGGAATGCTTACAGCACAAACGGACTACTCTTCAAAAATGAGAAGGGAGACCCTAAAAGCATTGTTCATGTCAATAATATGCTCAATCGCATTTGGCGCAGATACCCCGACTTCAAACGGATTACCCCTCACGGTTTTAGACATACTCACTGCTCTCTTCTTTTTGAAGCTGGAGCAAGTATTAAAGAAGTTCAGGAACGGCTTGGTCACGAGAATATTCAAACAACCATGGATATTTACGCCCATGTTACACAAAATGCAAAGAATGAAGTGGCCAATAAATTCGCTTCCTACATTGGTTTTTAAAATATGGGTACCAAAGTGGGTACCAAAACAAAAATAAGACTCTCCGAAACTCTCGGAAAGCCTTATTTCATCGTCTTTTAGGACTTATTTAGCGATTGGGTAAACAGAAACTTGTTTCTTATCGCGTCCTTTACGCTCAAAGCGAACAACACCTTCAACTTTAGCGAAAAGTGTATCGTCACCTCCACGACCTACGTTCACACCTGGGTAGATGTGTGTACCGCGTTGACGATAAAGGATAGATCCACCAGTTACGGTTTGTCCATCAGCAGCTTTTGCTCCAAGACGTTTCGCTTGTGAATCGCGTCCGTTAGATGTAGAACCTCCACCTTTTTTGTGGGCGAATAATTGCAAGTTAGCAAGATTCATTTTCAACATAATTGTTTTCCTCCATATTAGCTTTCAGTGATAACTTTTGTTTGCACAAACTCCGACGAGTCTTCCGCCAAATTTGCCATTCCGAGAAAGAAGGATTCAAAAAAGAGTTGAGCCATCTCTCTCTGATGAGGGGGGATACTTTGTGGAATCTCCACACGTAGAAATCCACCTTCGATTTCGTTTAATTCTAGATGCGGTTCGAAGCCTGCAAATTTCTCAATTGAATTTACAAAATTAATAGCAAGCGTAGAAACCGACGCACACACGACATCAAAGCCGTACTCGCCACTGGCAGCATGTCCAGTAATTTCTGCACTCCTCAGCTCGCCATCTTCGGCTTTTTCAAAGACTGCTTGTATCATGTGTTCACCTCTAATTAAGCGTTGATTGCGTTAATGACAACTTTTGTGTAAGGTTGACGGTGACCTTGTTTACGGTGGCTACCTTTTTTAGGTTTGTATTTGAAAGTTACAACTTTCTTTTGTTTTCCTTGTTTTTCAACAGTTCCAACTACAGAAGCGCCAGCGATTACAGGAGTTCCAAGGACAGTTTTTTCACCACCTACAAGAACAACTTCGTCAAAAGTAACTTCTTGACCTGCTTCAACATCTAACTTCTCAACGTAGATTGCTTGACCGACTTCAACCTTAACTTGTTTTCCGCCAGTTTTGATAATTGCGTATGTGCTCATTATGCACCTCCTATAAATTTTTGGGTTTTCCCCTTTTGTGAAGACTCGCCTAGCATCGTGGGGCGAACCACTTAAAACGATGATCGTGCGGTTGCACAGGATGTGCATAGTCAACTCTTACAGTTTACTCCATTCGAACTAAAAAAGCAAGAAAAGAGGCATAATTTTTTAATGTTTTTTACAACAAATCTTCAATCAAGTCATCAACTTGATCTTGCTGGACTTGCGGTGTAATTTCTGTCACCTTAATTCCTGCCACCGCTCTGTCGACCAAACCGTCAATATCCAAACGTTGTTCATACTGCTCAACATTTTTGATTTTGGGATTGGTTTTCGGACGATCTGGAGCAAAGATTGTACAACAATCCTCAAAAGGTTGAATCGATATGTCGAAGGTATCGATAGCCTGAGCAATGTCAATGATCTCCAATTTATCCATGGTCACTACTGGACGAATAATCGGTGTAGAGCTGACCGCATTGATAGCCTGCATACTCTCAACTGTCTGACTAGCGACTTGCCCTAGACTTTCACCATTGACAATGATTTGTCCGCCGCGGACTTCACGGATGCGGTCGGTAATCCGCAACATAAAGCGGCGAGTCAGGGTCATCAAATAAGCCTCGGGAGCCTTCTCCTTGATTTCCTCTTGAATTTCAGTAAAGGGAACTTCAATAAACTGGATATTGCCACCAAATTTGGTCAATTTCCGCGTCAAATCATGAGCTTTTTGCAAGGCTCCCGGACTGGTGTAAGGAGGACTGGCAAAATGAACAGCTTCGATCTCCACACCGCGCTTGAGAGCTAGATAGCCAGCCACAGGAGAATCAATCCCCCCTGATAGCATCAACATCCCCTTACCAGAAGTACCGACCGGCAAACCACCCGCAGCGCGAATCCGCTCATGGGTCAGATAGGCCGCCTCTTCCCGAATTTCCACTTGTAGATTAATATCCGGCCCCTTCATAGCAACCTTGGCGTAAGGGAAATTCCGAAAGACAACATCCCCCAAAGTCACATTCAACTCTCGGGAATCTTGCTCAAAACTGTGGTCACTTCGCTTACTTGAAATCTTGAAGGTCATGCCTTCTTTATAAATAGACGTCATGATTTCCAAAACCGCCTCCTCCAGCGCCGGAATCGACTTGTTCACCTTGTAAACAGGTGAGAAGTTCTGGATCCCAAAAACCTCTTTTAGATTTTCAGCGACTGCCTCATAATCCGCCCCATTCAAATAAACATGCGTCCGATCTCGATCAGCTGTAATTTCGATTCCTGGAAAAGGTGAAAGAACATCCTTGATATTGCGACGTAGTTGTTTAATAAAACGCATACGGTTTTTACCCTTGGTGGATAATTCCCCGTAACGCACCATAATTTCTGAATATTGCATCCTTAACGTACTTTCCTTGTCTGTTGGTAAATCAATTTAAAGGTGGTTAAAAACTGTCCCACCTGCGCCATGGTATTTTCCCGCGAGAAACTTAAGCGAACCGCAGAACTAGCCCTGTTGCCAGAGACTCCCATCGCAATCAAGGTTCCAGCCGGTTTTCCGGCTTTAGCCGAGCAGGCACTGGTTGTCGAAACAAAAATATCGTAGGCTTCTAAGGCATGTAACAGAACCTCGCCACGAACTCCCTTGATGCCGAAGGTTAGAATATTGGCACTGTGACCATCCAAGTCCGAAAAAAGCTCCACATCTTCATACTTGGCTAATTCTTGCAGCAGGCTAGACTTAATCGCTGCCAAACGCTCTTGAACAAACTCTCGCTCTTCCATGCTCAAACGCAAGGCCTTGGCCATAGCACCGATACCGGCAAGATTCTCAGTAGTCGACCGGCGCTCTCCCTCTTGCCCACCACCTGTCAGCAAGGGAGACAGCCGTTTTCCTTTTTTAAGATAAGCAAATCCGACACCCCGTAGCCCATGAAATTTGTGAGCCGAAAAACTGGCGAAATCAACGCGCTCCGGCAAGAACAAAGAGACATCCAGCTTACCAAGGGCTTGCACGGCATCGACATGGAGGGAAACCTTGGGCCAAGCCTCCAAAATCCGAGCCATCTCTGGAATTGGTTGAATACGTCCAATCTCATTATTCACAGCCATCACTGAAACCAAAATGGTATCCGGACGAATCTGCGCCGCAAAGCGCTCTAAATCGACCTGCCCCGTCTTATCAACCGGAATTTGCTCGACCTCAAACCCCTGTCCTACCAGCCATTGAGCGGATTCTGCCACCGCTGGATGCTCCACAGCTGAGATCAAGATATGCCGTCCGAAATCCTGCTTTTCAAAGGCAACACCCTTGATAATCCAGTTATCAGCCTCAGTCCCGCCAGAGGTAAACACAATCTCTTGCGAATCCTTACCAAGCAAATCTGCAACCTGTTTGCGTGAAGCCTCCAAAAATCGATGAGCCTGATTACCTAGACGGTGCAAACTGGAAGGATTTCCCCAGATTTTCGAAGCAATTTCCGTATAAGTGGCCAAAACCTCCGGATAGGGTCTGGTAGTGGCCGCATTATCAAAATAAATCATTTACGACTCCTTGTATTCAATGTCTCCTATTTTATCATGAACCATTAAAAATAAGAACAGATAAGCCACAAATCCCAGACAACAAGGCTTCCTATTCCCGAGTTTATCACTTTATGTTATAATCAAACTAACTCAATCGCTTGATAGAACTGGATTTTTTTGAAATTTCCAGC
>NZ_JAOBSU010000111.1:0-5536 GCF_025447695.1 Streptococcus danieliae
GAAGCACGTGTGGCTAGTCCCGATGTGGCCTACTATGACAAGGGTTCTTCTGTTAACTATGACCGTGTCCTAGAATCTGATGGCTACCGTTGGCTTAGCTATCTTAGCTATAGCGGCAACCGGCATTACATCGCTCTTGAAAAATTAGCTTCAGCTCCTAAAGTTGAAGCCAAGCCAGTGGTCAAGGAAGCAGCGAAGGTAGCAGTTTCTGGTCTAGCAGCATCTGGTAACTACGTCTTTCGAGCAGATGCCTTGGTTAAAAACCAACCTCAAGCTGCTGCAGAGGCTGTAGCTCTCTATGAAAAAGGCATGTCTGTGAACTATGATCGGCTTATCCAAGCAGAAGGTCGAAACTGGCTCAGTTACATCTCTGCCTCAGGAGTTCGCCGTTACGTGGCTCTTCCCTTCTAATTTGTAAAGTCAAAAAATCCAGGAAAGCGATGGCTTTCCTGGATTTTTCATTTGTTTACACATTCAAGACCTTATCAAGGAAGTCTTTCAAACGTGGGTGTTGTGGATTATCAAAGATTTCGTCTGGGCGTCCATCTTCAAGGAATTCACCGTCTGCGGTGAAGATAACTCGATTGGCTACCTGACGGGCAAAGCCCATCTCGTGGGTTACGATAATCATGGTCATTCCTTGTTTGGCCAGGTCTTTCATAACATTTAGTACGTCTCCAACCATCTCAGGGTCGAGGGCAGAGGTTGGCTCGTCGAAGAGCATGATTTCAGGTTTCATAGCTAGACCACGGGCAATGGCCACCCGTTGCTTTTGTCCACCGGATAAACTGTCAGGCACGGCATCAGCTTTTTCAGCCAAGCCCACCTTCTCGAGTAATTCCATTCCAAGAGATTTAGCTTCAGCCTCGGTCATCCGTTTGTGTTCGATTGGAGCGAAGGTGATGTTCTCAAGAACAGTCATGTGGGGGAAGAGATTGAAGTGTTGGAATACCATTCCGATATCTTCCCGAACCTTATCAACATCCGTTGTGGGAAGGGTGAGGTCTTTACCATTAACTGTAATATGGCCGCTGGTCGCCTCTTCCAGCAGGTTGAGACTGCGGAGGAAAGTTGATTTTCCAGAACCAGAAGGGCCGATGATACAGACCACATCTCCCTCATAGAATTGAGTGGTGATGCCTTTTAGGACCTCATTTTTCCCATAGTACTTGTGAAGGTCATTTACATCAATTTTCAATTGTTTACTCATTTACTGGTCCTCTTTTCTAGATGTTTCGCTAGGCGAGTGAGAGAAGTAATTAAGATGAGGTAGATCACAGCTAGGATTGCATACATTCGGAAACTTTGATAGTTTCGGGCAATGATAATTTTCCCTGTTTGGAAGAGCTCCACCAAACCGATAGCCGATACGATGGTTGTATCTTTTAGGGCAATGACAAACTGGTTGATGAAGTTTGGAAGCATAATCTTAGCAGCTTGGGGAAGAATAATCTTCCGCATGGTCTTGCTGTAAGAGATTCCTAAACTGCGACTGGCTTCCATCTGACCGGCAGGAACGGCTTGAATACCACCCCGTACAATCTCGGCAATATAAGCACCTGAGTTAAGAGACAGAGCAATCACACCGGCTACAAAGTCATTGATTGGAGACTGTTGACCGGTCATGCTTTCAATCAAGTTAGGGATTCCCCAGAAAATGAAAGCAGCGAGGATCATTAAAGGAATTCCTCGAACTACATCGACGAAAATAGTTGCTGCAGTCCGCAAAGCAGGGACTGGACTGACGCTAAACATTCCGAAGATAATTCCGATAACCATGGCAATGGCAAAGGAGATTAAAGTCAAGGAAATAGTGATCCAGAGACCGTTTAGCAATTGTTTATAGTTGTTTTGGAGCAAGCCCCAAATAGATGTTTCATCAACGTTGGATGATTGGTTGTTGCTTGTAGTAGAAGCTCCTAAATATTTGTTGAGAAGTTTTTCGTATTCTCCGTTTTCCTTAAGGTTAGCCAAACCGTTGTTGAACATTTCAATCAATTCGGGATTTGTTCCTTTTTTAACGGCAAAGCCGTATTCCCCAACTGGGATTCCAGCAATCGGAGTTGCCAAGTCTTGACCTTGGTTGATGGCATATTTGATGATTGGTTCATCATCCATGATGGCCTCGACAGAGCCGGTGTTTAGGCTATCATACATTGAAGCAGCTTCGGAAAAGACCTTGATGTTATAGCCGTATTTATCCTTGTTTTCGGTTAGGAAATCATGGGAAGCTGTTCCGTTTTTAACCCCAACGGTTTTACCCTTGAGATCTTCATAAGAAGCGATTGTGCTGTTTTTCTTAACCCCGATAATCGCATTGGCGATGTAGTAAGGATCGGAGAAGTCAAAGGTTTTTTTACGTTCATCAGTGATGGACATACCCGCTTCGATTCCGTCAGCCTGTCCAGCTTGGACGGCATTAACAGCTGCGTCAAAGCCAGGATTGGTGACAGAAACCGTAAAGCCTTGATCTTTGGCGATGGCTTGGATCAACTCCATATCAATTCCGGTATATTCATTAGAATCGTTTTGGAAAACAAATGGTGCGAAGGAAGAGTCGCTGACAATCTTGTATTCACTCTTGACCGGTGTTGCTTGTTGACCGGTCGCTGTGTCAGTTTCTGGAATGTTAGCGGCAACGGAATTGCTAGAGCCACCAGTCCAAGTTTGGATGATTTGCTCTAGGCTACCGTCTTCTTTCATTTCGGCTAGGGCTTCATTAAATTCTTCAACGAGGTATTCCTTGTCGCTACCTTTTTTAACCCCAAAGGCAAAGCTTCCAACGGCTTCCCCGTCCATGTTGATTTCCAGGTTTTGACCTTGGTCAACGGCATATTGGAGGACAGGTTTGTCGTCCATGATGGCATCCACAGCCCCTGCTTGTAGGCTGTTGTTCATCAAATCTCCAGTGTCGAAGGTTTTGATTTCGTAGCCATATTTGTCCTTATTGTTATCGAGGAAGCGCTGGGCAGCGGTTCCGTTTTTAACCCCAACTGTTTTCCCTTTCAGTTGGCTGTAGTCTGTAATCCCTTTTCCCTTAAGGGTTGCGATGACTACTTTTGTATCGTAGTAGGTGTCGGACATGGTGAAGACTTTTTTACGTTCTTCGGTTGCAGTCATACCGGCCATGATGGCATCAGCTTGACCTGCTTGAACCGCATTAACAGCCGCATCGAAGCCAGGATAACTTTGTTCGTAGTTCCATCCTTTTTTCTCTGCGACTGCCTTGATAATATCGACGTCGATTCCTTTATAGACTTGATCTGAATCTTTAAATTCAAATGGTGCATAAGCGGTATCTGATACAATCTTAATGGTATCAGCTGCCTGCACGCCGCTTGTTACAAATAAGGGGAATATTAGTAACAAGAGACTTAGAAGTTTTTTCTTCATTTCGGCATCTCCTTTTAGAATATTTTAAAATTATACCAAAAAGAGGGCTAGGATGCAAATTTGCTCTTTTTCATGTCAGAAGTTCTTCCATAACAAAAATGGGATTTAGCGGATGAAAGATGGTAAAATAAGAGTCGAGGTGTACTATGATTGAAAGAATAGAAAATAATCAATTTAAGTTGGTTTCCAAGTACCAACCATCCGGGGATCAACCCCAAGCCATTGCTGAATTGGTCGATAATATTGAGGGTGGCGAGAAGGCGCAAATTCTGATGGGAGCTACAGGAACTGGGAAAACCTATACCATGAGTCAAGTAATCGCTAAGGTGAATAAGCCAACCCTAGTGATTGCTCACAATAAAACCCTAGCAGGGCAGCTCTACGGAGAATTTAAAGAATTTTTCCCAGAAAATGCGGTTGAATATTTTGTTTCCTATTATGACTACTACCAGCCGGAAGCCTATGTGCCGTCCAGCGATACGTATATTGAGAAGGATAGCTCGGTCAATGATGAAATTGATAAGCTCCGACATTCGGCAACCTCTGCTTTGCTAGAGCGTAATGATGTTATTGTGGTGGCCTCTGTTTCCTGTATCTATGGTTTGGGTTCGCCTAAGGAGTACGCGGACAAGGTTGTGAGCTTACGGCCTGGTCAGTTGATTTCACGGGATCAGCTCCTTAATGACTTGGTAGATATTCAATTTGAACGTAACGATATTGATTTCCAACGGGGGCGTTTCCGGGTCCGGGGGGATATTGTTGAAGTTTTTCCGGCCAGTCGTGATGAGCATGCCTTTCGGGTAGAGTTCTTTGGCGATGAAATTGACCGGATTCGGGAAATTGAAGCCTTGACCGGTCAGGTTTTGGGGGAGGTTGACCATCTAGCCATTTATCCTGCGACTCACTTCGTGACCAATGATCAGCATTTGGAGATGGCGATTGCCAAGATTCAGGCGGAGTTGGTCGAGCAGTTAGACCAATTTGAGAAGGAAGGTAAGCTTCTTGAAGCGCAGCGTTTGAAACAAAGAACGGATTATGATATCGAGATGTTGCGTGAGATGGGGTATACCAATGGGGTCGAGAACTATTCTCGACACATGGATGGTCGCTCGGAAGGGGAACCGCCGTATACGCTCTTGGATTTCTTCCCGGAGGACTTCCTGATTATGATTGATGAGTCGCATATGACCATGGGGCAAATCAAGGGGATGTACAATGGGGACCGATCGCGGAAGGAGATGTTGGTCAATCATGGCTTCCGTCTGCCAAGTGCTCTGGATAATCGGCCGCTTCGGCGTGAGGAATTTGAGCAACATGTTCATCAAATTGTCTATGTTTCGGCAACACCGGGAGATTATGAAATGGAAGAAACGGAGACGATTGTGGAACAGATCATTCGGCCAACGGGTCTGTTGGATCCGGAGGTTGAGGTGCGGCCAACGCACGGGCAAATGGAGGATCTCCTAGGAGAAATTCATAAGCGGGTTGAGAAAAATGAGCGGGTCTTTATCACGACCCTGACCAAAAAAATGGCGGAAGATTTGACCGACTATCTTAAGGAAATGGGCGTGAAGGTCAAGTATATGCACTCTGATATCAAGACCTTGGAACGGACGGAAATCATCCGCGATCTTCGACTCGGTGTTTTTGATGTCTTGATTGGAATCAACCTCCTGCGGGAGGGAATTGACGTTCCTGAGGTT
The DNA here is from genome assembly GCF_025447695.1 of Streptococcus danieliae. Classification (NCBI taxonomy): domain Bacteria; kingdom Bacillati; phylum Bacillota; class Bacilli; order Lactobacillales; family Streptococcaceae; genus Streptococcus; species Streptococcus danieliae. The sequence goes on from NZ_JAOBSU010000111.1 coordinate 5,097, forward strand.
AGTTTGGTAGCCATCTTGGATGCGGACAAGGAAGGTTTCTTACGGAATGAACGGGGGCTCATTCAGACCATTGGTCGGGCCGCCCGTAATAGTGAGGGGCATGTCATCATGTATGCGGACATGGAAACAGAGTCCATGAAAAAAGCCATGAAAGAAACCGCACGTCGGCGGGCGATTCAGATGGAATACAATGAAAAACATGGGATTACCCCACAAACCATTAAGAAAGAAATTCGCGACCTCATCAGTGTAACCAAGGCAACCTTACCGGAGCAAGAGGAAACTCCAGACTTCGAAAGCATGACCAAAAAAGAGCGCAAGGAAGCGATCAAGAAATTGGAGGATCAGATGCAGGAAGCGGCGGGGATTCTCGATTTCGAATTGGCGGCTCAGATCCGCGATATGATTCTCGAAATCAAGGCCTTAGACTAGCCTTTCGT
>NZ_JAOBSU010000112.1:0-5224 GCF_025447695.1 Streptococcus danieliae
TTTTTACGAAAATCTACTGAATATGCCATAAAAATAGTATAGCACAAAGTGTGTGGTTTCTGTTTCATTCTACTATAACTTTAGTTCTAGCCAATCCCCAACATATCAAAAATGTTCCTGGACGCAAGACAGATGTGAAGGACGCCGAATGGATGGAACAGTTGGGAAGATGTGGGCTAATTGCTTCTTCTTACATTCCAAGTCCAGAAGTTATACAGTTACGTTTGTTAACTCGTCGTAAATCTTCTTACAAGCAACGTCAAACACAAGTCAAAAATGAGATTCACAACATACTGCAACGTGCCAATATTAAATTGACCAGCTATTTATCCGATATTTTCTCAAAGACAGGGCAAGCGCTACTTTCACTGTTTATTGATGGTGAGGTTATCGACTATGATAGTGTCAAATCTTGTATGCAAAAGCGGGTTAAAGCTAGTCCTGATGAACTAGTAGAAGCTATGAATGGAAAATTGTCGCTGGAAGATCGTTTTATCTTGAATCAAAGTTTGGAAGAATATCGGATGTATCAGAAGCTCATTGAGACTTTGATTCAAGAAATCAAGGATTATATTCAAAGACATTTTCCAGAAGAGAACCATATCCTTCAAACTTTACCTGGGGTAAGTGAAGCTGCTGCTGCAGTTATCTTAGCTGAGATTGGACCAGATGTGCAGGCTTTTAAAACCGATGGTCATTTGGCTTCTTGGGCTGGATTATGTCCTGGCTCCTATGAAAGTGCTGGTATTAAAAAATCTTCGCATATTACACAAGGGAATCGCTATATCAAACACGCTCTAACGATGTCTGGCATGATTGCCGCACATTCTAAAAATCCTGCTTTTTCATCATTATATAAACGAGTTTCCCAAAGAGGAAGTAAGATGAAAGCCGTCATTGCTTGTGCCCATAAACTACTGAGAATCATTTACAAACTGCTTTCCACACACCAACCTTATCAAAAAGAAAAGGCCTTAGGACTGAGGCAACAGTTCTAAGACCCAAAAATAAAAATTCAAAAATTCACAAGAACAGTATAACACAAGGAATGTCTTTTTGCGCTTTTTTACTAGACTTCCTGCGGAACTAATGTATTAGAGGGGACCTCTAAAAACTCTAGTTGTTCTTCAAATTGAATCACTCAAACCTTGATAAATCAACATTTAGATTTTCAGAAATTTAGTTTTTAGAGGTGCTCTAGATCGCATAACCACACTGAAACATTTTATAACTCAGTCTTTTTCAAGTGATGACTCCGATAAATCTCAGGTTCTGTCACTGTTTTGCAGGAAGTCTACTGTCTTTTTTCAAATCGAGTAGGAACTAATCACTAGTCCCTCTCACACCACCGTGCGTGCCGTTCGGCACACGGCGGTTCAATTAACTTTTAACGCATGTCGTTCGAGATAATAATCTAGACAAGAAACCAGTCCTCGTTTTACGAGGGCTAGTTTTGATATAGCTCGTTTTAAAACTGACTTTTAAGCCACTAGTTGATAGTGGTCACCCCAGCCAGATACCTTATCCGCTATCCATTTCGGAACTCCTAGTTTTTTCGGCCTTTACTTTACGAATTTCCATCAAAATACCTAGGAATAGCACAACCAAGCCGGCTAAGAGTCGTGCGAGCCAAATATTTATCGGTAAACTTTCGAAGATGGGTAAGGCAATCTTGCCGATCATCACGTAAATGATCAGTTCCAACATGAATTTAAACATAGCTAAGTTCTCCTTTCACGATTGCAGGAGCAGGGGGCTTTCTACTGGCCCAGTTCCTTGGTTTTTTGGACAGCTGCTTTGGTCGCTTCCATGAGAGCGGCGCGGAAACCGTGTTTTTCTAGACTGACAACTCCTGCGATGGTGGAGCCGCCTGGGGAGGTGACTTCTTGACGAAGTTGGGCGGGGTGTTTGTCGGATTGGAGGGTCATCTGGGCGGTGCCGAGGAGGGTTTGGGCGACTAGGGTTTGGGCGTCTGAGGGCTTGAGTCCTTGCTCGATACCTGCGTCGGTTAGGGCTTCAATCATTTGGTAGACGAAGGCGGGGCCGCAGCCAGCGAGGGCAGTGGCTGCGTCTAGGAGGTTTTCTGGAAGCTGCATGAGGCGGCCGCTTACGGCGAGTAGGTGTTCAAGGAGGGGGGCTAGGTCTGGGTTGGCTAGGCTGTAGGTGGTCATGCCTTGGCCGATGGCTACGGGTGTATTGGGCATGATGCGGATGGTGTGATCGAGGGGCAAGTGCTGGGCTAGGCTAGCTAGGGGGACACCTGCTGCCATGGATACCCAGACTGTCTCTGGTTTAGCTAGGGGGGCTAGGTCTTGGGTTAGGCTGGCTAGGTGGTAGGGTTTCACGCCTAGAAAAACCACATCGGCTTGGCTAACCAGGTCTTGGTTGCTCAGGAGGGTTCCGTTTGTCAGTTGTGCGAGAGTCTGGGCTTTGGCTGGGTTGTGGTTGCTTAGGAGGACTTGATGGCCTGGGACTTGCGCGACAGCTTGGGCCAGGGCACCTCCCATATTTCCGGTACCAATAAATCCAATTTTCATGGGCACCTCCTAGCGGGTCTGGCCTTGGCCGCTGATGACATACTTGTAGGTTGTCATTTCTCTGAGTCCCATGGGACCACGTGCATGCATTTTTTGGGTGGAAATGCCGAGCTCACAGCCTAGGCCAAATTCGCCTCCGTCTGTGAAACGGGTGGAGGCGTTGACATAAACGGCTGCCGAGTCAACTAGGAGGGTGAAAAGATCGGCGGCTTGGGTGTCGGTGGTCACAATGGCTTCTGAATGGCCACTGGAATGGTGGTTGATATGGCTGATGGCAGCCTCCAGCGATGGGAGGACTTTGACAGCCATGATGTAATCCAAAAACTCGGTATCAAAATCCTGGCTACCAGCTGGGATAGCTGCTTGCAGGTAGGGCTGAGCAGAGGCATCCGCCCGCAATTCGACCTTATCAGCTAGGGCAGCTTCAAAGGCTGGTAGGAAATCGGCTGCAATGTCCTGGTGGACTAGGAGTACTTCGGCTGCATTGCAGACAGAAGGACGACTGGTTTTGGCATTGACGGCCAGAGCGACTGCCATCTCCAGGTCAACCTGCTGATCAATATAGACATGGCAGAGCCCTGTCCCGGTTTCAATTACGGGGACAGTCGCCTGTTCGACAACGGCTTGGATGAGGCCGGCTCCACCACGTGGAACCAGGAGGTCAATTTTGCCCTTGGCGGTCATCAGTTCCTGGGCGGAGGCTCGGCTTGTGTCCTGCACCAACTCTAGGACTCCTGGATGGACTCCAGCCTGCTCCAAACCTGTTTTCAAGGCCTTGACGATGGCTTGAGCAGAGTTGAAGGCTTCCTTACCACCACGGAGGATGACTGCATTGCCACTCTTGATCGCTAGTGCTGCTGCATCCGAGGTGACATTGGGGCGGCTTTCATAAATCATGCCGATCAAACCGAAGGGGATCGAGCGTTTCTGAATTTGTAAGCCATCTTCACGCACGCGCTCCTCTAACACCAGACCAACCGGGTCTGGCAAATCAAGCAAGGCCCGAATGCCTGCAGCCATATCCGCGATCCGTTCGCGGGTTAGAAGCAGCCGATCCTGCATGACCGGACTGATTTTCCCCTGGGCAGCAGCCATATCAAGGGCATTGCCGGCTAGGATGGCATCCGCTTGCGCTTCCAATTGGTCTGCCATTGCTGCTAAGGCCTGATTTTTCACCTGACTGCTGGCAACATTGATGGAGGCCTTGTGCTCCAAAAGTGAATCCAATAATTCCTGTGTACTTGTCATAATCCCTCCTATAAACTGACCCAATCATTACGATGGATCAAGACTCCTTCTGCTCTGCCTGCTTCCAAGTCAGCGGACGCCAGGCGGACACGTCCCTTACCAATTAATTGATGCGATTCCTGACTGTAGACTTCAAGCACTTGACCTGCTTCAAATTCGCCTTCCACTTGCACCACTCCTGCCGCCAGTAAGCTGCGTCCCTCCTGTAAGAGGGCCTTGGTTGCTCCGGCATCAACTTCGACTAGGGCGTCTACCCGAGCATAGAAGGCCATCCACTGTTTCCGCTGATTCATGGCGTGGTCCTGAGGTAAGAAGTAGGTGCCGCGATTTGCTTGAGTCACAGCCTGCAAAAGGGCTGTATCTTCTTTGGAGGAACAGATAAAAACTGGAACTCCGGACTTGGTCGCAAGAGCGGCCGCCTGTAGTTTGGTAATCATCCCACCCGTTCCATTGGCAGAACCAGCCCCTGCTGCCATGGCAAATAGCTCTTCATCGATCTGCTCAATTACAGGTAGGTGCCGGGCCTCTGGATCCTGATTAGGATTGGCTGTGTAGAGACCATCTACATCTGTCAGCAAAACCAAGAGATCGGCCTTGAGCAGGGAAGCCACTTGAGCTGACAGGGTATCATTATCCCCGACCTTGATTTCCTCAATGGCGATGGTGTCATTTTCATTAATAATAGGCAGGGCTCGTTGCTTAAGTAAAACCTGCAAGGCTTGCGAGGCATTCTGGTAGCGTCTAGCATCCGCAAAATCATCCTGGGTCAGGAGGATCTGGGCTGTCGCAATCCCGTCCTTCATCAGATTCTGGCTATACTCTTCAATCAAGAGTCCCTGCCCAACTGCGGCAGAGGCTTGTTTTTCAGCAATCTTGGTTGGTCGTTTCGCAAATCCCAAGCGGCGGAAGCCTGCCGCAATGGAGCCCGATGTCACCAATACAATCTGGTGTCCCTGCTGGTGGAGCTGGGCGAGCTGATTGGTGATACGGGCGATCTTGATCCGGTCCAAGTGACCATTCTCCTGGGTTAGGGAAGATGTCCCCACTTTAAATACAATGGTTTTCTCTGCCATAGTTCTCTCTCCATTTTTAGTTGGGAAAATTATACCACAAATGCTCTGTCGAGTTGTAATATGTCTGATTTTATGCCAAACCCTACCAAAATAAGGGGTTCAGAAAGTTCATTTTTTAATTATTTGCCAAACATTCCTAAATTTTACCGATTTTTTGCCCCCTCGTTGCCCCCTGGAGATATTAAAAACCGCCCCGAATTCGAGGCGGTTAGTGTTAGAAAATCAATGGGCCTTTCCATTAAATTTTAGACTATTGTAGCATATTTCTGCGCTCTTTGATAAGCTGATCTAGTTCATCCAGGTCTTCGAGGGTGGCCTTATTCCGGATGAAACTCCGAGCGCTGGAACGGGAACTGAGGTAGGACT
>NZ_JAOBSU010000113.1:0-5188 GCF_025447695.1 Streptococcus danieliae
AAGGTTATTGCAGAGGAAGTTGTTGATACTCTAGAATTTACACGTACAGGAACGATTAACCTAGCTACCGGCGAAATTACTCTAGGTGAGTGGACATCTGCTACTGGCGATAGCTTTGACAATAAGAAATCACCAGTGGTTCCAGGATATGTCTTGAAAGATCCTAGCCAAGCAGAAGCGGGAGCTCACACAGGTGTGAAAGCAACTGATGGTGACTATGTTGATTCAGTAGTTTATGTACCAGTTGGTAACTATGTTCCAGAATTCCCTCCAGGTGTAACTCCAGAGAAACCATGAACAGAAGTACCGTATGTAACAGATCCAAACAAACCAACGGATATTGTTCCACCTACTGATCCAAAACAACCTGCAATTCCATATGTACCAGGTTTGACTCCAGTAGATCCAGGAACGAAAGAACCGTTGAAACCAGTTGATCCACAAGATCCAACTAAGGGTTACATCCCTCCAGTTCCAACAACACCTACCGACAATACGAAGATTCCATATGTACGTAATATGTCGTCTGCACAATTTGTTTACCGTGTAGTAGGTCAAGATGGAATGACTGTTATTCGTGAACTTGAGAAATCTCCAGTTCTTGAAGGAGCAATTGGTGATCCAATCAATTACTCAACAACAGATACAATTACTAAATACAAACGCCTTGGTTATGTTCTCGTGAAAGATGGCTTTGTACCAGGTGGTCGCTTCACTCAAGATGGCGCTGTTTACCACGTTGACTTGAAAGAATTGATTATCCCTGTGACACCAGAGAAACCACAAGAACCAAACAAACCAACAGATCCAACAGATCCATATTCACCAGTTTACCCACCAATTGAAAACAAAGATATTGTGAAGTTGACTGAGGAAGTAAAACGTGACGTGAAATACTATGTTCGCGATACAAACGGAAACCTTACGAAGATTCCAGAAATGGAAATCCCAACTAAGGAAGATACACTTCGCTTCCGTCGTGAAGGAACTGTTAACCTTGTAACAGGCGAAAATACTCTGGGTGAGTGGGTTGCTCTAGATGGCACATCCTTCAGTGGTTATACATCACCAGTTTACAAAGATCATATCCTTGTAAATGCAGCAGATGTAGTGAAGGGTGCCCATGCAGGTATCACAGCAACATCAGCAGATATTCATGATGAAGTTGTCTATGCGAAACTTGCAAATTATGTCCCTGAATTCCCAGCGGATATGCCAGATAAGCCATGGTCAGAGGTACCATATACCAACGATCCAACAGATCCAGGTAAGATTGTTCCTCCTGAAAATCCAGCTCAACCAAATATCCCTTATGTACCAGGATTTGAGCCACAAATTCCGTTGAAACCAGTTGATCCACAAGATCCAACTAAGGGTTACATCCCTCCAGTTCCAGAGGATCCAACTAAGCCAACCGTTGTTCCTTATGCACGAATTGATAAAGCACAAATTATCTACCGTGAAGTGAAACAAGATGGCACTACAGTTGTCCGTGAACTTGAGAGTTCAGCGGTTATGGAAGGTACTCAATCACAAGTAATTAACTATGCAACAGCTAACACTATTGTTAAGTATGTGAAACTTGGTTATGAGCTTGTGAGAGATGGTTTCGTTTCAGGAACTCACTTCGACGGTAAGGACGGAGTAGATCTCTACTACGTAGACCTTAAGGCGAAGGTGATCCCTGTAACTCCAGAGAAACCAGTAGATCCTAATAAGCCAGTTGACCCAACTGATCCAAATACACCAAATTATCCAAATCCAGATAAGGATGATATCCTTAAATTGACGAAGGAAGTTAGCCGTGAGGTTCGTTACTATGTACGTGCAGAAGATGGAAGCTTGAAAGAGGTTCCAGCATCTGAAGCGCCAATGCACCGTGATGTACTCCGTTTCCGTCGTGAAGGAAGCATCAATCTGGTAACTGGTGAAACAACTCTTGGTGATTGGGTAGCACAAGATGGTACAGCATTTGGAAACTATAAGACTCCAGTCTATAAAGGTCATATCCTTGTAGATCCTTCTCAAGTGGAAGTAGGAGCTCATACAGGTATTACAGCTGATTCAGCAGATATCCTCGATCAAGTTATGTATGTTCCAATTGCGAACTATGTTCCAGAGTTCCCTCCAGGAGTAACTCCAGAGAATCCATGGAAAGAACTACCATACACGAACGATCCAAACGATCCAAGTAAACTTGTTCCACCAACGGATCCAAGTCAACCAGCTATTCCACATATTCCAGGTTTGGTACCAGTTGATCCAGATACTCGTGAGCCATTGAAACCAGTTGATCCAAGTGATCCAACTAAAGGTTACATCCCACCAGTACCTAAAGATCCAACTAAACCAACTGCAGTTCCTTACGTTGAGGTTCCAAAACCTGAGCCTAAGCCAGAACCAAAACCTGAGCCTAAGCCAGAACCAAAACCTCAACCAAAACCTGCACCTCAACCAGAACCTGTAGCACCAGCTCAACCTGAGGCACCAGCGGCAGAACTTCCTGAAACTGGTACTGACGATGCTGCTGGAGCAACAGCTCTAGGTATTCTAGGTCTTCTAGCAGGATTTGGAATTGTCGGACGTCGTCGCAAAGACGAAGAATAGTCGACAGGTACATACTAGATAAGAGTATTTACAGTATGAGTAAAAGTGGGAAATCCCCTATGTTTGTTTAAATATTTCCCGCCCTCTCCTATTTTAGGAGAGGGTTTTTTCTTTGTGAAAATAGGTTTTAGTCATGGACTTTTCCGACTTTTTCCACTAAAATATAATATGTGATTCTTTTGACAAGTCAGAGGATTTTCAAAAGAAGAAAGGAGTTTTAATGTATGAAAAATGAACCGTTTACCAAAACTGTTCAACGCTTTTCTATTCGGAAATATTCTATTGGGGTAGCCTCTGTCTTTTTAGGATCTGTTCTGTTTGGATCTGGAACTGTCCAAGCTGAGGAAACTCAGAGTTTGGGAGATCAATCAAGCCTTAGGGGTTTGGAGAGGGGACAAGAGACTGGTGTTCAGCCACTAGTGGAGGAGTCAGCAGTGGTATATTCTGCGGCAGCTTCATTGGATGTCTCTGTGTCGGAGTCTTCGGATCTTCCGTCTCAAGCTGTAGCGGTTAAGGAAATACTGGAAGAGGAGTTTTCAACTGCTTCAGTGCTGGAGTCAGCGCCAGTTTTGAAAGAAGGTGCAATAGTTAAGACTGGGTCAGAAGGTCAGCAAACTTCTTCATCAGTGGAGGAGGAGGCTTCAGTGGTGCAGCCTCCTTCTAAGACAACTCAAGTAAGTTTAGAGAAAGAAGCAGTACCACAGAGTTCTTTAGGGCTGCGAATAGCCAATCCAGTAAGGGAGCGAGCAGCGCTTTTGGCAGCGGAAGTACCTTCGACTGGTCTTAAGGTTCCTATTGATTTGACTGTAAATGGTTTTACAGCGAATGTTCTTGATCCGAATTATATCGTGGAAATTTATGGCGGTACTTATTTTGATCGTTTTGCTAATAATGGCAATCAGGTCATTCTGCGTCAAATTGATTGGAATAAATTCAAAGGGACTGGCTTTTCAACCGAGTATAAACGGGAAGGGAATTCTGGGAATTACATGCTCTGGTTTGAGAATCCAGCTTTCTACAACAATATCGAGAGTATCAAGCTTAAGACGGATTCAATCTATAACGTTGACGAAGCGTTCACGCCAAGTGAGAACAATCAAGTATGGACAATTCCCGTTCTTAAGCGTTTTGTGAGTTTTCCGGATGATCCTAGTATGAGTTCCGATGCAACATCTTTCTCGGTAACGATTACCCTTAAAAATGGGAAGACCTTGTCGGAATTGGTTGGGAATCAAGCGGTCACTTTCGGCTCAACCTTTGTGAGCGGAGATAACTATGACTCTATCTTCAATATCAATCGTATTGTGCTGGATACCTTGAATGGAGCTTGGTTTGCGGCAGAGATGTCGAACTATGAAGCAGCCTTGGCGGATACAACTGTTGATAGTATATTTTCCGATACAAAAAATCAGAAGACGGAATCGTCCCAAACCCATCAAGAAATATCCGAATTATTACCAATCGTTACTGAGAATGGCCAAGTAACGGGTTTTAAGTTTATCACACGGTATGAGCTGGTTAAGGGGCGTAGTGTGTTAACCGAGCCGGCGGGAACTATCCCCTATATTGTTCAGAAACTTCCACAGGAATTAATGAATTTGGTGGACACGAATCAGGTCCATTTGTATGCGTCTAATGCTGGTGGAACAAGAACCAGTCAGGCCATTCCATTGGTTGTGAATCAGAGTGGCTTGGTTAATACCAAAGATACCCCAGCAATTAGCCTTGAAGGTGTCACTAGTCAGCAAGAAGCCGATAGCAAGCGGCAAAAATTGGTCCCTATTTTTACACCAATTATTGAGGAAGTAAAAATGCCAAGTGTAACCTTGAGTGGTTACTATGAGCCAGCCGCCTATACGATTGAATACAACTTACAAACACCGCTCAGCCGTGAGGCATTTGCGACTGTGATTGACGGAATTGCACAGAAAACAGGAGCGTCTGCCTTGGCTGAAACTTGGAAGGAACGTGGGGTCTATTCAGGTTCCAATCAAGCCACAGGTATTATGCGAAACACCTATTCTAACACCTACATGGATCGTAGCATCTTAAATGTTGAGAATAAATTGGTTGGAAGCATGCGGCAGGCAGACCTGTATGAGATTCACTATCTAAATACGGAAGTCCAAGTTGGAAAATCAGGACTGGCCCCACAAACAGGGCAAATCCCTCGAGGAACTTCCTTTAAAGTTCTGACAAATAATGCTTCACAAGTTACATTTGATAATCAGGGAACAGCGACTATTACGCTTCCAGAAACAGAGAGGTTAGGGGAAACAGTTTATACAGTTCTAGCAACCTATCCAGATGGTTCGACGGATCGTAAGGTTTTGACAGTTAATCGGATTTCAGCTACAAAAGAAGAGGCTGATAGTTATAATCCAAGTTATGATGGTGCTGGTGTTCAGGCTGGGGATCAAGTTGTCCTAACAGGTAAAGACTTGCCAGCCACTGCAACTTACAGTGTGACAGGTTCCGGCATGACGGTTGATAACCAGGGTCGTGTGACAGTTGTTGTTCCATCTGACGCGTCTACAGGTAGTTTGTCTGGAAGTGTAACAATTCGCTATAGCGATGGATC
>NZ_JAOBSU010000114.1:0-5165 GCF_025447695.1 Streptococcus danieliae
GCCTTGTCAGCTTCTGCATCAACTGTGGCCTTAGCTGCATCCTTCTCTTCTTGAGTTAGATCATTATTGGCATCAATTGCTGCCTTCTTATCCGCTGCTGCCTTGTCGATAGCTTCTTTGGCTGCTGGTTTCGCTGCTGCTTCTGGATTAACTTTAGCAATCTCACCTGTACCAGAGTCTTTAGCCGCATCTACACCTGCTTGGTCGGTAGCCGCATCGACTGCTGCCTTAGCCTTGTCAGCTTCTGCATCAACTGTGGCCTTAGCTGCATCCTTCTCTTCTTGAGTTAGATCATTATTGGCATCAATCGCTGCCTTCTTATCTGCTGCTGCCTTGTCGATAGCTTCTTTGGCTGCTGGTTTCGCTGCTGCTTCTGGGTTAACTTTAGCAATCTCACCTGTACCAGAGTCTTTAGCCGCATCAACACCTGCTTGGTCGGTAGCCGCATCGACTGCTGCCTTAGCCTTGTCAGCTTCTGCATCAACTGTGGCCTTAGCTGCATCCTTCTCTTCTTGAGTTAGATCATTATTGGCATCAATCGCTGCCTTCTTATCCGCTGCTGCCTTGTCGATAGCTTCTTTGGCTGCTGGTTTCGCTGCTGCTTCTGGATTAACTTTAGCAATCTCACCTGTACCAGAGTCTTTAGCCGCATCAACACCCGCTTGGTCGGTAGCCGCATCGACTGCTGCCTTAGCCTTGTCAGCTTCTGCATCAACTGTGGCCTTAGCTGCATCCTTCTCTTCTTGAGTTAGATCATTATTGGCATCAATTGCTGCCTTCTTATCCGCTGCCGCCTTGTCGATAGCTTCTTTGGCTGCTGGTTTCGCTGCTGCTTCTGGATTAACTGCTGTGATTGCATTTGTACCTACATTCTTAGCATCATTTGCTGTAGCCTTATCTGTTGCAGCTGCGATATTCTTCTTGGCATCCTCAACAACTTTATCAATCTGTGCTTTAGCCGCATCTTTCTCTTCTTGAGTCAGATCGTCACGGGCATCAATTGCTGCCTTCTTGGCATTAGCTGCTTCATCGAGTTCTTGATTTGCCCCATCTTGAAGATTCTTTTGACCATTCAAATTCGCTTTAGCGGCATCAACCTTAGCCTTAGCTTCATCGATGTCAGCTTGACTAGCCTTCTTATTTGCCAGCACCGTTTCTGCTTCTTTTACAGCTTCATCATAAGCTTGCTTCTTATCAGAATCCGCTTCTACATAATTGTCCGTCTGCGTCACATCTGATTGACCATCAACTGCTTGCTGTAGATTATCTTTATCGGTCACATGGATTGTAAACTGCTGAGTCGTCGTATTTCCAGCCGCATCCGTAGCAGTCACTGTAACAGGATAATCACCCTGGGCAGCTGAAACTGTTCCTACAATCTCTTTACGAGCAGGATCATAGCTCAAGCCTTCCGGAAGACCATCTACTGTCACAGTTGGATCACCAATATTATCACTTGCCGTTATAGGAACCGTCAGTGAATCGCCCTTAGATACCGTTTGATCAGCGACTGAGTCAAGTGTCGGTTTTTCCGTATCTGGTGTAACTGTCGCTTTGTAACTTCCTCGAGCAATGGTCCCGTTCATATCTTTCCGAATAACGAACAACTCTGTTCCTTCACCAACAAAATCTGGTTTCGGAGTAAAGGTTACAGTTCCGTCCTCTGCTAAAGAATATTCTCCTTCAGCTAGGGTCTTTGTAGTACTACCATCCTCAAATGTAACTGGAACAGATGGATCAAGTGGAACCTCTTCATGACCCGGTTGGAAAGTCACTTGTGCGGATTGCGCCACTCCCTGCTCTCCAGTTGTTCTTTCTGTTGAGCCAGTTGGTGTCACCTCATTCACCGTCGGAGTATAAGTCCCACGTGTTACCTTAAGAACAGGAGTGCCCGTTCTATCTGTTCCAACAGGTGCTTCCAATTCTACCGAAATAGCTGTCGCTTTCCCAGTAAAGCTCTTCTCCGGCGTGAAGGTGATCTCACCGGTTTCCGGATTAATTTGATAAGCCCCTTGCCCTTGAATTGTCACAGCATCAACGCGCTCATTCGTTGCTGGATCGATCAACTTAACGGGATATTGAGCGCTTGGTCTCACTTCCTCTTGATCATTACTACGTTTATGTACCAAAGTTGCTTTCTGGACTTGTCCTTGAAGACCGCTTGTTGCTTTATCTTCCGTATTGAGTTCTGGAATTACAACAGTTGGAATGTAGGACGAGTCCATCGTTTTACCGTCAACTTGGTTCGTATTAACCAGCTTATTCACTGCCGTATCTGCAGTCCAACCGGTATGAGCTCCATTCTTATCCCAAGCACGAACGGCTACACCCTTAGCAGTCCCTACAAAATCAGGTTCTGGTGTAAAGACAATGTTCCCAGTCGTTGGATTTAATTGATAGCTTCCCTCATTAGGGACAGTCAGGGTTGTTTCATCACTAACTTGACCATTAACAATAAATTTATATGGGCGAGCTGTGTCCAGTTCATTATCTGTGGCAACATCGTAAGAACGTTTTCCATAAGCAGTGAAGGTCACTTGTGCAGTTTGCTCTTGACCTTTTGGACCACTAGTTTCCTTCTTGACACCACGAGGAGGAATTGTTTGCTGGATTTGGAAATCCTCTACTTCACCGGAGTAAGCAAAACCTGTCGCTTTTTGAACATCCGATTCATCTAGAGCAATGCGGACACGTCCTCCCAAAGCTACTTGCGTCGTGTCAATGTTCTGAGGAATCCCTCTAAATGTAAAAGTTACAGGCCCTTCTCCAGTTACACGAACAGGCGCAGAAGTTTCAGCTTCTTCATCGAATTTACCATCACCATTAAAGTCAATAAAGGCACGAGCGTAAGCCGGAGCTGTCCCGTTATTATTAGCCAGTACCGTTAATTGATAAGTATCGTCACCAGCCTTTTGCAAAGGATAGTTTCCACCTGTATTATTACCATCCTTATCAATAATCGGGTCAGTTCCTAGGAGCTGAGCAGTTCCTTCATCTCCACTACCACTAGTATCATCACTAGTCCAATCCACATCAGAAGCTGTCCGAATATCGATATCTGGAGGAGTTTGACCTAGATACGGCTGTTGTAAGGACTGGTTTGCTCCCTTAGAAATCGTATGGGTCGCCTCACCATAGCTACTTGGAGCATCTCCAGCATCTACAATCAGGAATCCCAACATTGCTCCCTGCTTCCCTGCAGAGTTCAGATAGACACCAACGTTACGTGCATTCCGAGTTAGGACAACTGGTACGGATTGATCACTTCCCGTATAGATTGGTCCAAAAACCTTCGAGCCAATCCCATCACCATATCTTCGTCCCTGATTCTCGCTTACTCGCTGGGTAGCCGGAATAACTGGATTTACCCAACCTGGATCCATATATGTTTTGTTCGACCAAAAACCAGGTTCCGTATACTTAGCATTGCTTGGGACTGCATTTGGATCCGCATTCGGCAAATAGGAACGAACGGTAGAATTATTCGACAACTCTGTTAACAGTTCAAAATTATCGCCATCAGTTGTATACAGCTCTAATTCATCTCTATTCGGTTCCTCACCTGTCATCATCACGACGTTCGCAGGCACATCTCGACCATTTAAAGTCGCCTTAACAGAAAACTCGACCCCTACATTGGCTCCATTGACAGAGGACTCAATAACTGTACGTCCGCCTGTATTCAAACCAGCTCGTCTAGCAGATGAGTAAAGTCCATGCTGTTCAGACAGTACGATAGAGGCTGCTGCTCCACTACTCAAAACAGCATTCTTAGCCTGAGCATTGTAGTGCTTGCCACCTCGATCTCTATAGATTTCAGTTGCATTAAAAGGACGTAATCTCTTTACTTCTAGTGTAATCGTATAGCCTGGAGCAATTTCTTTAACGAATTTCGTTCCTACTTGCAGTGTGTTATTAGGGCCAACATTTGACAAAGCGGTACGATCGTTGAAATCCAAAAAGGCTATTTGTCCTGCTAAACGACTAACACTTCCTGTCCGATATTTTTCAAAATTTCGATCCGGATTTGTGCTTGTCGTCCCAGTATTCCGGAATCCAGATTTCCGTTGAATCCCAGCTTCCTGATCAAGCTCCTCTGAAAACTCATCCTTCTTTTTAACCAAGGCAAAAGAAAGAACATTTTTCTGTAATTGATGAATTTCTTTCGTCAATTGGAGATCTTGTCCCTGGACCAACTCATATCCTTCTGGAATCTGCGCTTCTTCTGTCACTAGTGTCTTTGTATCTAACTTAGCAGGAGCTGTTTTCTCTTCAGATTTAACAACTGCATCCGTTTCCTGATCAACATAGACCACCGTGTAAGGAATTGTAGTCTCTTCTGCTTGAGAGTTACTAATTGTAGGAAGCGACTGGGTAACTGGTTGTGATTCCTTTTTTGGAGCAGGAACAACTTCTTTAGCCCTTGACTCTTGCTCCTTTTTCACAACTTCCTCTGGTTGCGCTACTTCTTCAACTGTTAGTGTCGTTTCCTTTGCAGAACTTTGTTCCTCAGTTGCAGCTGACACTGTTTCTTCCTGAGAGCTACTAACCTCGTTCTCTATCGATGGGGGAAGCGAAGCTGTAACAACCTCAACATTACTTTCTTCTGTTTCATTGGACTTGATCTCATCAGCAGAAACAGCTCCTCCCATCAATAAAAATGCAGATATTGCCACTGAGGCAACGCCTACATTAAATTTTCGAATCGAGAATCGCTGCCGTTTTTCAAAAGGGAATTTCGATTTTCTATTATGCATTTTTACCTCCTAGTGCTAACATTGTAAAAAAACAAAGCATTTTTTTACCTTTGACTCCTTTCTTTTTGTTAAATAGTAAATGATTACAACCTATAGCTACCTTAAATACAGGCCACTATTAAGTCAATTCTATTATCTCACAATATCCTCCATTATCCAAACATCTCTTACTTTTTTTCAAAAAAACAAAATAAATGAAGTGATCAAAAATTTTAAAATGAAACTAGCCACCCATCCTATCTGCTAGATAAGGGCTAGAACTCATTCTGATGAGTTGTCTGATTTCATTTGATAATAGGTTTAGCCCTCAAAACAGCTTCAAAAGTCCCTGTTGTCAAATGAAATCCTTTTGTAAGGTATAAGAAAACACCTCCGTGCTATACTTGTTGTTCACCACAAACAAAAGGA
>NZ_JAOBSU010000115.1:0-5137 GCF_025447695.1 Streptococcus danieliae
TTGGCTCGGTAGCTCAGTTGGTAGAGCAATGGATTGAAGCTCCATGTGTCGGCGGTTCGATTCCGTCTCGCGCCATTACAATTGAATATTGTGTATGGAAGGGTAGCGAAGAGGCTAAACGCGGCGGACTGTAAATCCGCTCCTTCGGGTTCGGGGGTTCGAATCCCTCCCCTTCCATCTTACGGGCATAGTTTAAAGGTAGAACTAAGGTCTCCAAAACCTTCAGTGTGGGTTCAATTCCTACTGCCCGTGTATTAATAGAATGGCGGGTGTGGTGAAGTGGTTAACACATCAGATTGTGGCTCTGACATTCGGGGGTTCGATTCCCCTCACTCGCCTATTTATTAATAATGGGGTATCGCCAAGCGGTAAGGCAAGGGACTTTGACTCCCTCATGCGTTGGTTCGAATCCAGCTACCCCAGTTACTAATTGAATAATTAGTAGAAGCCGGCGTGGCGGAATTGGCAGACGCGCTGGACTCAAAATCCAGTGTCCTCACGGACGTGCCGGTTCGACCCCGGCCGCCGGTATTGTAAAAAAGGCAAGGTTTTCAGACCTTGTCTTTTTTACATTTCTCACCTAGTCGATGACCTTTTCTGCTTTCAATGGTTCTCCCTTTTCTCTCAGCCTATCTTTTGATAAAATGGCATGTATGAAAGAAATTGTTGAGAAGGCACCGGCTAAGATTAATCTCGGTTTAGATATTCGTGGGAAGCGAGAAGATGGTTACCACGAGTTAGAGATGGTCATGGCCAGTGTTGATTTAAATGATTATATTACTGTTCGAGAACGAGAGGATAACCAGATTACCTTGGAATCCTCGTGTAGCAAGATACCGTTGAATCCGAAAAACCATGCTTATAAGGCAGCCTTTTATCTGCGGGAAGCTGCGGGTTTGCAGGATCGTGGCATTCATATTATCATCGATAAGCGAATCCCTAGATCGGCTGGTTTAGCGGGTGGATCCAGTGATGCGGCGGCAACCCTACGTGCCTTGAACCAACTATGGGACTTGAACTATAGTTTGGATCAGTTAGCGAAGATTGGGGCGCAGGTTGGCTCAGATGTTCCGTATTGTGTTCACTCAGGCTGTGCCTATGTGACCGGTCGTGGGGAGGAAGTTCAGCCCCTGGCACCAGCTCCTAAGGTTTGGGTTGTCTTAATCAAGCCTCCTTTTGGTTTGTCGACAACTTCGATTTTTTCGGAGGTGGAGATGGAGAAGATTCGTTCGGTGGATATCCCTGCTCTCTGCCAAGCCATTAATGAGGGAGATTATAAACAGCTGGTGAGCAAGCTTGGAAATTCCCTGGAAGATATCAGTATTGCTCGGAAGCCCATGATCCAAAAGATCAAAAACTGTGTGGCAGCCTCCGGAGCAGATGCGACCCTGATGAGTGGTAGTGGCCCAACCGTTTTTGGCCTTTGTTCCAGTGAGAAGGCCGCCTGTCGTGTGGTCAATTCCGTCAAAGGCTTTTGTAAAGAAGTCTATCGTGTCAGAATGTTATAGAGTCAGTCTTGACTCTATCTTTTTTTTGCGATATAATTAACCGGTAAATGATTAACCAGTTAAGGAGATGCTATGTTAGGAAGTGAGATTAGTCGGGTTTTGGATTTGGTTTTGAAAAAAGCAGAACACCAGCATGAGCTTCTGCTAGGGGATTGCCAGAGTCCCATCCACCTGACCAACACCCAGGAACATATCTTAATGGTGTTAGTCCAAAAGCCCTTAACCAATTCCAGCCTGGCAAAAGAGCTAGGCCTTTCCCAGGCGGCCATGACCAAGGCAACGAAACTACTGAGTAAGGAAGGCTTGTTGGAAACCAAAAGAGATCAGCAGGATGGCCGACTGGTTTATTTTCAATTAACCAAAGCAGGAAAGGCGGTAGCCGAGGAGCATGCTCAGCACCATGAGCGTACCAGTCAGGCTTTACAGAAAATGGTACAAGGTTTTTCAGATCAAGAGCAAGCAGTGATTGCAAGATTTCTGAAAGAATTAGCGAAGGAGATGGAATAAATGCGCTATTTGACGGTCAAGGATTTGACCTTTTATTACGATAAGGAACCCGTTTTGGAGGGGGTGTCTTATCACATTGATGCGGGGGAATTTGTGACCCTGACAGGAGAAAATGGGGCTGCCAAGTCGACCCTGCTTAAAGCTAGTCTGGGGCTTTTGAGAGCCAGCCAGGGGAGTGTCGAGCGGGCTAGTGTCAACCGGGATGGTCAGCCTTTGCGGATTGCCTATCTACCCCAGACTGTGGCTAGTTTTAATTCAGGTTTTCCCTCAACGGTGGAGGAGTTTGTGGCTTCGGGCCGTTATCCGCGTAAGTCTTGGTGGAAACGGTTGACGGAACATGACCAGGAGCATGTTCAGGTTAGTTTGGAAGCTGTTGGCTTGTGGGAGCAACGAAAGAACTTTATTGGGGCTCTTTCGGGTGGTCAGAAGCAACGGTTGGCCTTGGCGCGGATGTTCGCCTCTGATCCGGACTTCTTTATTTTAGATGAGCCGACAACGGGGATGGATGCTGTTTCGAAGGATGATTTTTATGAGCTCATGCACCATTCGGCCCATAAACATGGCAAGGCTGTTTTGATGGTAACCCATGATCCTGAGGAGGTTGCGGACTATGCCGACCGCAATATTCATTTGTTGCGGAAACAGGATTCGCCTTGGCGTTGCTTCCAGTTGCACCAGGGAGAGGAGACAGGCGCATGAGTTTATTCGATTATGCCTTTTTCCAACGGGCCCTGCTGGCGATTGTGGCCATGAGTCTGTTCTCGCCAGCCCTTGGGGTTTTCTTAATTCTGCGGCGTCAGAGCTTGATGAGTGATACCTTGAGTCATATTTCCCTAGCCGGGGTGGCCTTGGGGCTGCTCTTAGGTCTGTCTCCGACCTGGATGACCTTGGTGGTGGTAATTTTAGCCGCGGTTTTCTTGGAATACTTGCGGACGGTCTATGCTTCCTATTTGGAAGTGGGGACGGTGATTCTAATGGCTGCTGGTTTGGCTATTGCTATGGTGGTGATGAGCCAGGCTGGTGGTGGCCAGACCATGAGTCTAGAGCAGTACCTCTATGGCTCCATTGTGACCATTTCCTGGGAGCAGGTCTTGGGCTTGTTTGCGATTGCGGCGCTAGTCTTACTATTTTTGGTGCTGGCCTACCGACCACTGTATCTGCTGACCTTTGATGAAGATACGGCTCAGGTGGACGGGATTCCGACTCGTGCTCTGTCCATTGCCTTTAATATCATGGGTGGGGTTGCGATTGCCCTAATGATTCCTGCTGCTGGAGCTCTGTTGGTCTCAACCATCATGATTCTCCCAGCCAGCATTGCCTTGCGTCTGGGCCGTCACTTCCAATCGGTCCTCTGGCTCTCCTGTTTGATTGGCCTGGTGGGAATGGTCGCAGGACTCTTTCTTTCCTATTATTGGGAAAGTCCCGCCAGCGCTAGTATCACCTTAATTTTCATCGCCATTTTTATGGGGGTGACGCTACTGAAGAGAAAGTAGGCTCTTATGAAAAAATGTAAAAAGGGATTTGCCGTCCTCCTCTTAGGACTTGTCCTTTTCTTAACCGCTTGCCAGTCCCAAGGGTCCAAAAAGGATCTGCAACTGGTAACCAGTTTTTATCCCATCTATGAATTTACCAAAAAAATTGTTGGTGATGAGGCAGATGTGCAACTGTTGGTTTCAGCGGGTACAGAGGTGCACGGCTATGAACCATCGGCTAAGGATATCAGCCGTCTGCAAGAAGCGTCTTCCTTCCTGTATTTGGATCCCAATATGGAAATGTGGGTACCAGATCTAGAGAAGACCGGGGTCTTGGAGGCTGATCGGACGATTCAGGCCAGCAAGGACTTGATTCTGTTGCCAGGTCAGGAAACGGATCATGACCATGATCACGGGGCTGAGGACCACGAGCATACCTTGGATCCCCACCTCTGGCTCTCTCCTTACCGGGCAAAACTTCTAGTCGCTTCTCTACGGGATCAATTGATGGAACGTTACCCTGATCAGGCTGCTAGTTTTGAAAAAAATGCGGCGGCTTATCTGAAGGAATTGGAGCAGTTGGATAAGACCTATCAAGAAAAATTGGCAGTTTATCAGGGCTACACCTTCTTGACCCAGCATACAGCCTTCAATTACCTGGCCTTTGACTACCAGCTCCAACAGGAGTCCATTGTTGGCCTCTCAACAGAAGAAGAGGCCTCCTTGAAACGAATCCAAGAGTTGACTGACCAGGTCAAGGAAGCAGGGATCAAACGTATTTATGTCGAATCCACCTCTTCCAATAAATTAGCCCAAACCCTGGCTTCTGAGGCCGGTGTTGCAGTCGGACAGCTCCACACCTTGGAAGGAGTCCCTCAAAAGGAACTGGATCAGGGAGCGTCCTATATCAGCCTGATGGAGGAAAATTTGG
Organism: Streptococcus danieliae; assembly: GCF_025447695.1. Lineage (NCBI taxonomy): Bacteria > Bacillati > Bacillota > Bacilli > Lactobacillales > Streptococcaceae > Streptococcus > Streptococcus danieliae. The sequence goes on from NZ_JAOBSU010000115.1 coordinate 4,419, forward strand.
AACAATTAGTTGCCGGTTTCAAGGATGCAACGAAACCCAAGGCTACTGAAGCTGTGACTGAGAAGACGGTTGCCAACGGCTACTTTGAAGACAAGGCCATCAAGGACCGGACCCTGGCGGACTGGGAAGGCGACTGGCAGTCAGTTTATCCCTATCTAGAATCAGGCCAGTTGGATCAAGTCTTTGACTACAAGGCCAAGAAAAAGGGAGATAAGACTGCCCAGGAGTACAAGGACTACTACCAAATCGGTTACCAAACTGATGTGAACCAAATCAAGATTAAAGGGAACAAGGTGACCTTTGTGACAGATAAGGGCGAGGAAACCTATACCTACAAGCCTGCAGGTTATAAAGTCCTTACCTATGAAAAAGGCAATCGTGGCGTCCGCTTCCAGTTTGAAGCAGAGGAGGCGAATGCCGGTCGCTTCAAATACATGCAATTTAGTGATCACCAGATTGCCCCAATCAAATCCGGACATTTCCACCTCTATTTTGGTGGTGAGAGCCAAGAAGCTCTCTGGGAAGAAATGACCAATTGGCCAACCTACTATCCTGCTAGTCTCAGCGGACAAGAAGTGGCCCAGGAAATGGTAGCCCATTAGACTCTGCTAGGGTATCTTCGATACCTGTACTATAGTCTACGGGAGTGGGACAGAACTAATTTTTTTCAAAATTAGTTCGTAGTCCCACCCCCGCAAGGTTGATTAGGTCGGGTTCGG
>NZ_JAOBSU010000116.1:0-4836 GCF_025447695.1 Streptococcus danieliae
CAAATACAAGAGCATTGTCGTTAAAGAAACCTCCAAGATTCAAAGCAAGCTGCTTACAATCTTGGAGGTTTTTTGATGTACCCTGTTATTGGGCGCTTACGACATAAGTTCCCTTGGTAGGTGCTTCTGCATCAAAATCAGCTGCTGGACTAAGGTAAACCCAGTCAACATGCTGGCTTGCGCGTAAGAAATCCAAACCAGCCTTCATGGCCAAGGCTAGAGGTCTAAAGGCTTCTGGGAAACCATCGCTTTCCGCTAAGGTTAAGCCACCCACTTCTGTGAGATAGAGTGAGCCAGCTCCACCTACAACATAAAACGGAATGTCTGTATTTTCGAGCACAGAGACCAGGTGCTCTAAGGTTTTGGTATGGAGAGGAAGAAGCTCCTCTGCAAAAACTCCAAAGGCTGTCACGACCGCATCAAAATCTTGTAGATCTGCTCGTGTCACGTCTAAAATATCTTTCTCAATCACAGCCTGAGCTTGACTCTTATTGGCAGAACGGACAATGGCCGTCACCTCATGGCCGCGTTTGACGGCTTCTTTCACAATTTCCTGACCAGCTTGGCCATTGGCTGCAAGTACGGCAATTTTCATAGGGAATCTCTCCTGTAACTTTTTTTATTACAACCAGTATACTGAAAGACTTCCTGGCTGTCAATTAGAAAGACCGGAAAAAGCAAAAGAGGGTGGGACTACGAACTAAATTTTTTCAAATTTAGTTCTGTCCCACTCCCTCCTTCAATTGACAAGCTCAAAATAGTCAAGCTAGGTTAAAATCAAACTAGAGAGTGAGAGCGTGCTTGTACTGTGATGACACGATTAACCAAAATATCGATCAACAAGTTCTTGTAATTTCCCTTCTTTGACTGCTGGAATCGTATCTTCTTGCACAAAATTGTCACGACTGATGGTTTCTGGAAGATTCCCAAATATATAATTGATGCAAATTTTATAGATAATCTCTGTCGGAGCAAAACCAAATACTTGCTTTTCAAGGATGTGCTTAATGCGATCCTGCTCATCAGGAAAGGCTCCTTTTAAACCTTTACTATTATAAAGACGTTTCACCAGTTCGGTGATATAAAGTCCTGATTTCATGTAAGGATCCAAAAAAGTCTTATTTGGATCGTCAAAGATCCCAGGATTTTCCTTCTCCAAATCATCGACCATCCGTTTTACGACTCGTTTCGGTGTAAAAATCTGATTCGTTTTCTGTGGCGGAATATAGTCAAAAATATCCTCTTTTACATCTTCAAAATAGTTAGATAACTCATCTTTCTTTCGTAAAAACTCTTGGATAGCCTCGTCAAAAGTTTGTCGATCAAAAAGATGCCCCTCAAAATCTTTCCCACCATCACGAAGATAACGGAATTGCTCAACGCCAATCCCTGTCACCTCAGAAAAAACAGCTTCGGGAACATAGGTATCAAAATTATCCAAAGTCAAATATTCATCGCCATATGCCATGATAAAACTTGGGATGGTTCTAGCAAAACCACGTAAGTGCCCTCGAATGTCATTCTCCGCTCTATCTCTAATCTTCTCAGCTTGCTTGGTTTCAATTTGCTCGATAAGAGCTTCAGGTAGCTGAGTTACCGTCTCCTTCAGGTTTTCCTTGAGTTCTGCATCATGGTTTTGCTTACTTTCCTCTAATTTTTGATCTAAGTCTGCTTTAAGGATTTCTTTTTCCGCCTTATCATTTGCTTGATCAATTTTCTCCTGATACTCTTCTTGTAAATGTGCTTCTGCTATCTGACGTTTTACTTCGTGGTTTTTAACCTGATTCGCAATTGTCTCCTTCACTTGATTTTCAATGTCTTTCGTTTCTCGACTCTTTAGTCCATACTCAGCCTTTAATTCATTTACGAGTACAGGTGCGACCTCTTTAGTCAATTGATTAACAAAGCTCGCTTTTGAAGTATCTTTCGTTTCTGCAATGACTGTCGAAACCGAGTTCCCAAGTCCATAGATTTTCTCTCCAAACAACTTTGTTTGTTGACTCTCAACAATTGCTGGAGGTACAACAACGTCTCCACTCTCATCAACGTTGACATTCGAGAAATCCAAAAATCCGTTTTCAGAACTCTTATTCACCTTCCCCTGCTCAGCAACTGGTAACTGATCTAAAATATCGAGAACTGTCTGGGTGGCTCTAAAGATTCCAGCTATATTATCGAAGAGCAGATTCGACATAAATCCACGTTTAAGAACTTCTTTCGCCTTAATTTGACGAGGAATGGTTAAAACGGATTTGGCATCAATTTTCACCATCTTACCTTCATGATCTTCAGCAATTACCGGGAAGAAATTCAACAGTTCTCTACTATTTTCCTCTCGAGTAGTAGTCGTGCCACCTCCAGAAACCGTTGCTAACGACAAATTATTTGCAAATTCATCGAAAAGCTGGAGCGTACGCTCAGGGGCGAAATCAAAAACATAAGCATTTTCCTTACGATAGTGATTCCCTTTGTCATCACTCCAACTATGGGGATTTTGTGCCCGAAAAGCTGCCTGCATATAAAGAGCCGGCGATTTGATATTGGACAGCATTAAAACAGCAGACCATTCAGGAATCGTTACCCCTGTCGTTAATTGACCTACAGATAAGGTAATGGTCTTATCATTGGTTTGAATGGCCTCCCGCACAGCATCCAATGCTTTCAATTTAACCCGATCGTCTTCTTCCGACATCCTTCCATCACCAGCCGCCAAGACAATTTTGTAGTTTTCATAGATTGGATGCTCTTCTAACAAGGCTTTTAAAGCCTTTGCCGAGGCTACACGATCTAATAACCAAAATGTATGTTTTAACTCATTTCGAAGCTCTTTAGTGGAGAATGGATACTTTTCATTGGTAGACAAGGTTCCTAACCAATTTTTGACGGCTTGCTCATAGACAAACTTCCCCGACTCATCTGTCGAAAAGAATTCATTCAAATCAAAGGCATAGTCAACATTCTCACCATCCAACTGGACTCCATCCGCCACTTTCTCCCCAATCATTTGAGACATCTGATAGGTAAATAGATTGAGTTGCGGTAAACTCTCATAAGGATTCTCTTTTTCAGATTCCCTTTCCCAGTTCAGTTTGGCTTTTTGCTCATCTGCATAAGACCAATTAAAAATTTGATCCGCAGAAAAATCTCCTTTTACGAGAGCCTTAAAAGGCGTCCCCGATAAATGGAGGGTAAAGTTCCTCTTGATTTGGTTGAAGGCTGTATCGGTCTTGAAGGTATCCACTCCTTCATGTGCCTCATCAATAACCAATAAATCCCACTCTGTATCCGTGACCCATTTTAGCTTGTTGTGCCTACCGCCAAGAAAAATTGACCCTTTCAAATCTTGCAGACTTAAGAAAGCAATTTGTCCCATCTCCTCCGTTTCATCCAAATGGGATAAAACATAGTCCATATAATCTTTGCGACTCAAGACTGGACGGTCTTTTAAGCTATCCGATTCGGAAACAAATTTATAGTTAGTTTTCCCAGCTATGAACTTATTGAAATCATCAAACCAGGAATTTGCAATCGCAGGACGATTGGTCACAATCAAAACACTTTGAGCCTGGGTTCGGCAAATCAAATCATAGGTCGCCAAGGTCTTACCAAAACGAGGCTTAGCATTCCAAAGGTATTTTCCAGAAGGATGTTCTGCCATATAGGCTGCAGTCTGCTCAACGGCTGCCTCCTGCTCTTGTCTCAAAACATAATCTTGACCTTGACCAGGTTGATAATCCGACACGTCATGAACAACAAATTTGTCAAATAGATGCTTAGCGCGATCCGGTTCTCCGTTGAAATAAAACCACTCTGTCTTCGGTCTTCGCTCTACATCATGAAACTTCAAAAAATGATGGAAGTCATGGTCAGAAAAGGTTGCCCCTTTATCCGGTTCTGTCAGATACTCAGCCTTTTCTGACCAAAGGATGTCAGTTGTAACATGAGCTGTGTGGGTCTGTTCCTTGATCCTTTTCTTAACATCACGTTCCGTATAACCAATTTTGATCCAACCTTCATTGTCGAGGTTTTTGGGAGTTGTATAGGCATAAATTTTTGGCGTAATTTCTTTTGATGTTTGAATCTTTACCATCTTATTCCATCTCCCTTACCTTAGACTCAATAAAGGCAATCTCTTCAGTTGATAAGTCATATTTTTTGTACAATTGGCGATCAATATCAGCCACTGATTGTGACCAATCAATATCCGAATTGACCGTAAAGTCTTGGTACGGAACATATTTCCAAGTTGACTTTTTGTTATCCTGAGTAGTTTTTAGTACACCAAGAAGAGTCCTAGCAAATTTCGTTTTTATATATTTTAGTAACGAATTACCTTCAAACTCAGTGTCCAAACAACCAATGGAAAGAAACGTTTGGGTATGCCCGATTAGGGGTTCCCCGATTAGGGGTGTTGATAGTACTTCACCAATAGCACCACTGCCATTTGATTTTGGAAGTATAACTTTATACTTATCAAAATTTTCTGGTACTTTAATATAATCTTCATGTACATATTTTAACAATCTTTCATTGTTTTGTCGCCCATAAATTTGAACTGCACCATCGAAAATCTCATTTACAAAAATTTCAGGAAGTTTATCAAAAATATTTGTTGTCATGTCAAATTTATGACCTTTACTAAGACGTTCACCAACATTAGGAAAGTCATCATGAACTTTCTGTGTCAACTTATAACTTTCAGGAGAATAGACATAGTCACTCAAACTTACAAAGTCACTACGATTATGGACTTTCTTGTGGGCACCTCTAAAAACTCATACTTATTGTCGCCTTATTTCAAATAAGTAGGTATTCCTATTTGGTAGTGCGAACGTG
>NZ_JAOBSU010000117.1:0-4811 GCF_025447695.1 Streptococcus danieliae
AATCAAAAACTTCTAGAAACATTGATCTATCAGGGTTTCTAGAAGTTTTTTTAGTTATCTATGAATAATTCGGGTTCAAGTAAGTCCACCGTCTCCACCTCAACCCAAGTGCCATCCAAAGCATGAGCCAGTGCCTCTAAAGTCCCCTCGCCCCCATCTGCAATCGGGATAGTGACCACTTCTGCATCTGGCAAAACCTCGACAATCCCTGCTTTAGCAGCCTGATTCAGCTGCATAGAAGTAGCGGATCCCTTAAACGAATCCATCGCAACTAGAAATTTCATCCACACACTTCCTCCTTATCAGCTATTATACTGTAGAGCCTTAAACAGCAACAGGACAAAACTGAGATTCAAGCTAGAATACCCTCTAATCTTTCTAGCTCGACTTAATCAATTTTGATGTCTGATTTCCCTTGGAATATGAGGAACAACTGTTGTCTCTGCAACTTTTAATTCTTGACTACTTTCCAATCCTTATTCAAGTCTCCCCTTTTTTAGCCCCTATAACAGATACTGCTAATCATACCACTTAGATTGAGATCTCCACAAAGTAAAGTACTTCCCTTTCTTTGCTAAAAGTTCCTCGTGGCTGCCAATCTCCACAATTTTTCCTTGGTCCAATACAACTATGCGACTGGCTAAACGTACTGATCCTAGACGATGACTCACTAAAATAGATGTTTTTTCTGCCACCATTTGTTCAAACATCTGATACAGTCGATACTCCTCTTTAGGATCGATCGCTGCTGTCGGCTCATCCATTATGATAAAGTCATGTTCTCGATATAATCCCCTTGCGATTGCCAAGCGTTGCCACTGCCCACCTGAAAGGTTAATTCCTCCAAACTCTGGTGCTAAAAGCATATTCTTATCTATTGATTTTAAATGTCCACCGACCATTTCCAATAATCGGTCGATAACGGATTCCTCAACATCTTTAGACCAATCACTGATGCAAATATTATCCAGCAGCGATAGTTTGTAACGTTGAAATTGTTGGAAAACGCCCGAAGTCCTTCGAAATAGGCTTCTTTGATGAGTCGTTTGTGTTTCTAAATCTCCAATCCATACCTGACCAGAAGTAGGTGTATATAGTCCCAGTAGAAGACGGATAAGGGTCGTTTTCCCAGATCCATTTTCTCCAACCAAAGCGATACTTTCACCTTTTTGTAGATCTAGATTTAGCTCCTTTAAGATCAGCTGACTTGACTCTCCATAACTAAAAGAAACTTGCTCAGCCACTAATCCTTTAGAAAAATCAATTTCTCCCATATTTCCACCTCGCTCAGGAAAGTCCATTAGCTGATAGAAATTTACCACCTGAGAAAGAGAATCCCCAATTCCACTAATATGCTCTGAAACAAGCTCATCTACCAAAGAAAAAAATTGAGGTAGGAGAATAAATGTAGAGGAGAATGCTCCAATAGAGACTTTACCTTGTGTCAATTCAATAAAAAGCAGGTAAAGTACAAAGCCAAAACCTAAATAAGAAAAAAGATTCAAACCTAATTTAATCCACATCATCTTCAGACTAGCTCTTTCCTCTCTTCGAACTACTGAATACAAGGTACTAAAAAAGTGATTATAGAAATACCCAAAGCCACCTAGTAGTCTTGTTTCTTTAAAAAACTGGGGGCCAACTAAACTTTCAACATAATAGCGATTTTGCCGACGCAAAGAATAGGTTTCTTCTTCTAATTTGCGAGCTTGGCGATAATGAAGCAAATATCCTAGGACCAAAGGAATAAAGGACAACACAATTATAATAGGAATAAGCGGAGAAAATTGGAAAAGATAAAATCCAACCAGAAGTAAAAGGATAGTATAGTAACTGACAAACTGTAAGGTAATGGAAGCCAAATGCCCCAACTCCTCATACTCTAGACAGTCCTTGGCTCGTTCAATTTGATCTAAAAATTCTTCCCTTTCAAAATGAACAGGATCAATTCTGCCTAATTTTCGCTGAAAATCTCCCATCAATTTCCCCATGTTACTGTAAGAGACTTGGCTCATCAAATACTGCCCATAACCATTTAAAAGTTGATTTATGATCAAGATAACACACAACAATAATAAGTAGCCTGTAAATTCAAGAATACTAATCTGAGTTTGCGTAAACCGATAAACCCGATCAAATACCTCCTGCATAGCCCATAAACTCATCACGAAACAAACCGCCCGAAGAGTTGCTACGACTTGCTCCAGAACTCCCCACCAAGTGGATTTCTTAAAATAGTCAATAGTATTTCGCATGGTGATCATTTCAAATGAATACTTTTGTTTCATTGATACCACTCCTTCTGCAGACTATACATTTCAGAAAAAAGACCACCGAGATTTAATAAATTCTCGAATCTTCCTTTCTCCACAATTCTCCCACCATCTAAAACAATAATTTGATCGGCAAGCTTCGTCGAACCCAGACGATGACTAATGAACAAAGTCGTCTTACCTTGCATCAAGCGATCAAACTCTTGGTAAAGACTATCTTCTGCAATCGGGTCTAAAGCAGCTGTCGGTTCATCTAAAATTTTAATCGGAGCCTCATGTAATAAAGAACGTGCAAAAGTAATTTTTTGCCATTGTCCTCCCGATAACTCCCTCGCTCCTGTCTGCAGCTTTCCTAAAGCAGTATCTAGTCCCAATGGTAAAGAATCGTATAATTCCTTCAATCCTGACTGCTGCAAAACTTTTAGATAGTCCTTTTCCTCCACATCGCGGGTCACCCCCAATTGTAAATTATCCCTCAGGAGAATTTGATAATGAGAAAAATCCTGAAATACTGCTGAAATCAAAGCTTTAATAGTCGACAATGGGTAAGTCCGTAACTCCTTGCCATTTATCAAAATCTCTCCCTCATACTCTCTGTAGAGACCGGTGAGCAGTTTTACTATTGTCGATTTCCCTGAACCATTGGGTCCCACTAAGGCATAGTGTTGTCCTTTCTCTAAAACAAATGATAGATTCCGCAACACATAGCGATCTGTACCAGGATAACAAAAAGAAACTCCTTTGAACTCAATTTGCTCGAAAGCAATAGGTATTTGATCAGGTAAGTCCGTCGCACCAGGTGTTGTTTCTAAAGCCATTAAAAGGTGGAAATCCGCCATATATTCCTTACATTCTGCAAGACTTTTGGATGAATCCTGTAAACCTCCACCTAAAATCTCCGCAAGATTAAAAAGAACTGTTAAGATTCCAATAAAATTCCCTGGACTTATCTCTCCATCTCTCAATGGATAGAGGAGACAAATCGATGTCAGTATTGTCAGTAAAATTAAGACAATATGCATACCTCTTGTCGCTAGTCGTGTTTTTAACAAAACTAGCAATTGAATCGAACTTGCTTTTTGAAAGTCTTGTTCATAGCGATCAGTCATATCATCCACATAGCCAAATAACATCCGCTCTTCCAGAGCTTCCTTACCAACTAACACTTGATCGGAATAGTAACTATAGCGACGTTCATATTTTTTTGCATCCACTTTCGCTGCATAATTTTTCTTTCCTAGGTAAAAAGATAGATAAAATAGAGGAATACTACATGAAAAAATTAGAGCACCAGACCACCAAAGAAGACTAGTTAATAAAAAGAAAATCGAAATCACTGCCACAATTCCTTTAAGAATTGCCGCATAAGCTTGTATTCCCTCTAAAAAGACCTCTACAATATCTTCAACTAAAAGGCTGAACAATTCTTGCTTGGACTTATCCTCCAACCATCGATACTCTAAATTGACCTGTTGTTGCACAATAAGAGGGAGAATAGACAGTTCAATAGCAGTTTTGAGACGAATTTCAAAAAATTTCGGTACTTCCTCAAAGATACGCATACAAACCATGGTAGAAAGTAACAAAAATAAGGGAAAAAGGATCCCCTGAGAGAAGGATCCACTTCCTGCTATGGACAATAAACTATCAATAAAATAAGAAGTCACCGTAGCCAAAATTACCGTTGGAAAAAGCGAATTAATAATGGCCATAGTTAGATAAATCACTATTAACCAAGGAAATTCTTTAAAGGCTAGTCCAAGTACTTCCAAAATCGAAGGAGAAATCATTTTACTTTTCAAAACTTCACTCCTCTAATTAGTGTTGATATTTACCCATGAATAACTCCTCATACGTTGTCAGTTTGTCCGTATAGCCAAATTTCTTTCCAAATTCAAATAATCTAGGGCTAACCGAAAGAAGCGGTATATTCATATTTTGAAAATCTCCCGTAACAATAGTTCGTACCACCTTCGTCTCTAGACCAGGCTTCGTCAAATCAACATAATAAACATGGCCATTGACCGCTTCACTAACTTTTTTTGCCGTATCTAATAAAACCTGTAATGTACTATCCGCTTCAATGACAGAATCCAAAATCGAAGTCCTCCGATCTGTAGTTCCCAGAATATCCTTATTCACCAAAAAATGTTGATTGTAAATATTTATCAAACTTTCAGAAAGCACTTCCAGGTTCATCATTCCAGCATCAAAATTTATTCCCCCAGTGGTACTCCAATCATCTACTTGAACAGCCTCTGTGATTGAACGCTCCAAAGCAATTTCTGGAATAACATGACATCCTAATCCTGTATAAGCATACCTGGAGTAATCATTCGGATTAACAATCCACGTTCTATATACTGGAATTCCAATGTCATTTGTATAGTCACGGGTGATTATATCATAACCTTGCTCCTTAATTTTAGATATTATATCCTTTATTTTGGAATTTTTACTACCCGAGTTTATCACTTTATGTTATAATCAACCTAACTCAATCGCTTGATAGAACTGGATTTTTTTGAAATTTCCAGC
>NZ_JAOBSU010000118.1:0-4808 GCF_025447695.1 Streptococcus danieliae
CCTTACAATTCCTTGTCCGATTAATACACACATTCAAACTCTGCTTTGGAGTTTACACAAAATTCTTGACACACCCGTCAATTTTTTTGACTATTTTCAAACAAGAAGAAAAGCAGCCTTTTTTACAGGCTACTTTTCTTATAAATCTAAACATGACTCGCAATCAGTGATAAGTCACCATCAAAAGTCCAATCTTTAACGTTATTGGGCAGGATAAAATGATCGCCCTTTTTCAAGGAATAGGACTGACCATCCACAGCCAAGCTCCCTTGACCCTCGAGAACACTCACGAGATAGTAATCCGCTTGCTGGTGGAAGGAAACCGGCCCCACCACGTCCCATTTATAGACCACAAAAAAGTCATTGGCAACCAATAGGGTCGATGTAAGATTCCCTAGCTGCAGAGAGGCCGGCCGGCTATTAGCCGGTTGGCCAATCGTTGAAACTGCAACCGATTGGTCAATATGCAGCTCCCGACGATTGCCCTGCTCATCAATCCGTTCAAAATCATACACACGATAGGTAACGTCACTGGACTGCTGGGTTTCTAAAATCATAATCCCCGCACCAATCGCATGAACCGTACCACTCGGCACATAGAAGAAATCTCCCGCTTTCACAGGCACCTTGGTCAACAATTGCTCCCAGTTTTGCGACTCAATTTGTTGGCGAAGCTCCTCCTTAGATTGAGCCTCATGGCCATAAATAATCTCGGCACCTGGTTCAGCATCAAGCACATACCAACATTCTGTTTTTCCAAGACTATTTTCATGAGCTAAACCATACTGATCATCCGGATGAACCTGAACACTCAACCAATCATTAGCATCTAAAATTTTCGTAAGCAAGGGAAACACAGGCTCCGGACGATTCCCAAACAAGTCCCGATACTCTGCATATAAGTCATCAAGTTTCTGGCCCTGATAAACACCGTTTTTTACAGTCGACACCCCATGCGGATGAGCTGAAATGGCCCAGTATTCTCCAACCTTGTCACTTGGAAGCTCATATCCAAAAACATCCTGTAATTTGCGGCCACCCCAGATTTTTTCCTGCATCATCGATTCTAAAAATAATGGTTCTGACATTGCTTGTCCTCCTATCTATTCTTTCACAACTGTAAAATCATTTCTCACACTAATACTATCACAAAAAGAAAAACATGACACGGTTTCTCAGATGGGTTGAGGGTAAACTTTAAAGAAATCTTTCAAATCCCTAACTTCAAAAAGTAGATTAGAGTAACCTTAAACCCTATACCATAAAAAACAAGCAACTTACCCAGCTCTCTCTGAGATAGCTAGTTTTTGACAAAGATACTTAAAGGAAAGTTGAGACATCCCAAAGTTAGACATCAAAAAAGAGAGAACCTTTCACAGTTCTCTCTTTTTCTACTTTTACAAGCATTCGCCAAGGATTATTCACCTTTTGCTTTTGCAACGATTGCTTCTTGTACAGACTTAGGTACATCTTCGTAGTGGTCAAATACCATCATGAAGGTACCACGTCCTTGTGATGCTGAACGAAGAACAGTTGCGTAACCGAACATTTCAGCAAGTGGTACATAAGCACGAACGATTTGGCTGTTACCGTGTGCTTCCATACCGTCAACACGTCCACGACGAGCTGTTACGTGACCCATAACATCACCAAGGTTCTCTTCTGGAACAGTGATTGTTACAAGCATCATTGGTTCAAGAATTGCTGGTTGAGCAGTCTTAGCAGCTTCTTTAAGGGCAAGAGATGCTGCGATCTTGAAGGCAGTTTCAGATGAGTCGACATCGTGGTAAGAACCATCGTAAAGTTTAGCTTTCACGTCTACAAGTGGGTAACCTGCAAGAACACCGTTAGCCATTGACTCAACCAAACCTTTTTCTACGGCTGGTACGAATTCACGTGGAACCACACCACCGACGATTGCGTTTTCGAACTCGAATCCTGCTCCTTCTTCGTTTGGTGTAAATTCAATCCATACATCACCGAATTGACCTTTACCACCAGATTGACGTTTGAAGAATCCACGTGCTTGCGTAGCTGCACGGAAGGTTTCACGGTAAGATACTTGAGGAGCACCTACGTTAGCTTCAACCTTGAATTCACGTTTCATACGGTCAACAAGGACATCCAAGTGCAACTCACCCATACCAGAGATAACTGTTTCACCAGTTTCAACGTTTGTTTCAACGCGGAAGGTTGGATCTTCTTCAGCCAATTTTTGAAGGGCAATACCCATTTTATCTTGGTCAGCTTTTGATTTTGGCTCAACCATCAATTGGATAACTGGCTCAGGAACGTTGATAGACTCAAGAATAACTTTAGCTTTCTCGTCTGTCAATGAGTCACCAGTTGTAGTATCTTTCAAACCAACGGCAGCAGCGATATCACCAGAGTAAACTGTTTCAATCTCTTGACGGCTGTTCGCGTGCATTTGGAGGATACGTCCGATACGCTCACGTTTACCTTTTGAGGTATTCATAACGTAAGAACCTGAGTTCAAGACACCAGAGTAAACACGGAAGAAAGTCAAACGACCAACGAATGGGTCTGTCATGATCTTGAAGGCAAGAGCTGCAAATGGCTCTTCATCAGATGCAGGACGAGTTTCTTCTTCTTCAGTATCTGGGTTAATCCCTTTGATAGCAGGGATATCAAGTGGGCTTGGAAGGTAGTCAAGAACCGCATCCAACATCAATTGAACCCCTTTGTTCTTGAAGGCAGAACCACAAAGAACTGGGTAGAATTCTACGTTGATAGTTGCTGTACGGATAGCTGCTTTCAACTCTTCGTTTGTGATTTCTTCCCCTTCAAGATACTTCATCATCAAGTCTTCGTCAGTTTCTGCAACTGCTTCAACCAATTTTTCACGGTATTCTTGAGCCTGCTCAAGGTATTCAGCTGGGATGTCCTCTTCAAGGATATCTGTACCAAGGTCGTTGGTGTAGATTTCAGCCTTCATCTTGATCAAGTCGATGATTCCACGGAAGTCATCTTCTGCACCGATTGGCAATTGAATTGGGTGTGCGTTTGCTTGCAAACGGTCATGAAGAGTGCTTACTGAGTAAAGGAAGTCCGCACCAATCTTATCCATTTTGTTCGCAAATACGATACGAGGAACACCGTATTCAGTTGCTTGACGCCATACAGTTTCTGTTTGTGGCTCAACACCTGATTGAGAGTCCAATACAGTTACCGCACCATCCAAAACGCGAAGGGAACGTTGTACCTCGATTGTGAAGTCCACGTGTCCTGGGGTATCGATGATGTTAACACGAGTATCTTTCCATTGAGCTGTTGTCGCAGCAGAAGTGATGGTGATTCCACGCTCTTGCTCTTGCTCCATCCAGTCCATTTGTGAAGCCCCTTCGTGGGTTTCACCGATCTTGTGGATTTTACCAGTGTAGTAAAGGATCCGCTCAGTAGTAGTAGTTTTACCAGCATCAACGTGGGCCATGATACCGATATTACGAGTTTTTTCTAATGAAAATTCGCGAGCCATTTGTCTCTCCTATATTTTATTTTTTTATTATTATACCATATTCCAAGAAAAGCAGATAGGTAAGACCCACCCGCTTCTCCTGTATACTGTATTTTTTCCTCTATTCGATGTAGAAAGAGGGGCTATGAATGGAAGGCAGGTTAAAGCCTGTCTCCTATTCTTACCAGCGGAAGTGTGCGAAGGCACGGTTAGCCTCAGCCATACGGTGAGTATCTTCGCGTTTCTTAACAGCTCCACCAGTGTTGTTAGCTGCATCCATGATTTCTTTTGCAAGACGGTCTTGCATAGTGTGCTCACCACGAGCACGAGCAATTTGTACCAACCAACGTAGACCTAGAGTTGTACGACGCTCTGGACGTACTTCAACTGGGACTTGGTAGTTAGAACCACCGACACGGCGTGCACGTACTTCAAGTACAGGCATGATGTTTTCCAATGCTTGCTCAAATACTTCAAGTGCATCATTGCCAGTAGCTTCTTTAATTTGATCAAAAGCACCATAAACGATTGATGCCGCTGTACCACGTTTACCGTCCATCATAACACGGTTGATCAAACGTGTTACCAATTTAGAATTGTAAAGTGGATCTGCTAATACTTCGCGCTTAGGCGCTTGGTTTTTACGACTCATTCTCTCTTATCCCCCTTCTTATCCTTTAGGACGTTTAGTACCGTATTTAGAACGACCTTGTTTACGATCATTAACACCGGCTGTATCCAAAGCACCACGGACGATATGGTAACGTACCCCTGGAAGGTCCTTTACACGTCCACCACGGATAAGAACCACACTGTGCTCTTGCAAGTTGTGTCCGATACCTGGGATGTAAGCAGTTACCTCGATCAAGTTGCTCAAACGTACACGAGCAAATTTACGAAGGGCTGAGTTTGGTTTTTTAGGTGTCATGGTACCAACACGAGTAGCAACACCACGTTTTTGTGGTGAGTTTTCACGAGTTGGAACACGTTTCAAGCTGTTGTAGCCAACGTTCAAAGCTGGTGATTTAGATTTTTCTACTTTTGATTTACGCGGTTTGCGAACCAATTGGTTAATTGTAGGCATCTACATTCTCCTGTAATTTTTTATTTTTGGATATCAGGCACTGGTGACAGCCCTGAAGCGGTGTACTTTTGCAACATTTGTCAGCACGTCTCTGTACACTTTTGAGAGACCAAAAGTAAAAAGTACCGTCAACTATAATACCAAACCTCCAGGACTCTGTCAAACATTTTTAGAATCATTCCCGTTGCTTATTCTTTTTGAAAATAATGTCAGGATCCTGACTCCTCCTCATCAATTTCATAAAAATAA
>NZ_JAOBSU010000119.1:0-4784 GCF_025447695.1 Streptococcus danieliae
AGGAGGGGAGGAAGGAAGATTGTCTTTATTCTATATTGTCAGTTTTCAAGGATTCCACACAACTTGACAAAGAACCAGTTAAATTTGGGCTGGGGCAAGTGTCCCGGCCTTTTTCTTAGAGGAGAAGTGATGAAAACTATTTTTAAGGATGTGGGGAAGGTCTTGAAAGGTCTAGGCTCAGATATTTGGACCTACTTTATCCGACTCGGGATTTTACAGATTCTAGTTGGGTTTGTAGGCGTTTATATCCTTGCATTTTCCTTCCGTTTTATTTTATTTTCTGCCAATCAGGAAAGTCTACGCTTGGATAACCTGACAGTTATCTTGTTGAATCCAATTAGTCTGTTAGCAGCTCTGGTCTTTTTTATCCTCACGGCGGGTCTTATCTTTTTTGAAATGACTGCTCTAGCTTTGATGGTTTATGGGGCCTATCAGCAGCAATACTTTAGCTGGAGAGAGATTGGTTATTATACATGGACCAGCCTGACCAAACAAAGATGGTTAGATTTACCAGTCTTTATCTTGTATTTGGTGTCGCTGATTCCAGTGGCCAATATCGGCTTTGGCCCCTCCCTAACCAGTAAACTCTATATTCCCGCTTTTATTACCGGTGAGTTGACCAAGTCAAGCTGGGGAAGTATTTTATTGCCGGTTCTCTTTCTACTGGTAGCCTACCTGAACTTGCGTTTGATTTTCACCCTACCCTTGATTTCAGTCAACCAAGTCAGCATTCGGCAAGCCATTAAAGATTCTTGGTTGCTGACCAAGAAAGGCAAACTTCGCCTGCTTGGATCTTGGGCTTTGGTTGAAGTAGCGATTACGGTTCTTGTTCTTCTGTTGGTTGGGGGAGTGATTGTGGTTTCCAATCTGGTCGACCAAGTGGGACAATCGCTAGTAATCCAGAGTTTTTTCCTAACCCTTCTGGAATGGTTGATTGGTTTCTTTACCTTTTTGACCAAATTATCCTTAATGACCTTCCTAGTGTGGGAAATCATTAAAGAAAATCGGGTAGCTCCTCAGCTACAAGCTCAGCGGGAACGGCCGACGACTCGAAAGCTGCTCCTTAATCTCGGATTAGCCTTTTTATTTTTGACTTATATGGCCGGTAATAGCTTGCACTTAATCAATCAGGTTTTGAATCCCAAGCAATTAACCATTGCCCATCGTGGTTTTGTGGAAAAAGCTGTTGAAAATTCCCTTGAAGGAATTAAGGCTTCTAAAGAAGCGGGAGCTGATTTGGTTGAAATGGATGTCTTGATGACCAAGGACCAGAAATTGGTGGTGATGCATGACTACAACCTAAAACGCCTGGCTGGACTTGATAAAAAAGTAGCCGACATGACCTATGATGAGGTTGTGGGGCTGGCTCTGGAACAAAATGGTCACAAGGCCGTCCTTCCGTCCTTTGAGGAATTTATTCAAGTAGCCAAGGAAAATAACATCAAACTTCTAGTCGAATTGAAGCCACATGGAGCAGAACCGGATAATTATGTAGACTTGGTTTTAGTAGAATTGAACCGTCTCGATCCAGATCATACCTATCCAGTCATGTCCTTGAAACATGAGGTTATGCGGGAATTAGAAGACAAGGAGCCAGCGATTGAAACAGGCTATGTGATTCCTTTTAATTTTGGTGATTTGCAGTTGGATCAAGTTGATTTTTTAGCGGTTGAGGAATTTTCTTATTCGAACCAATTGGTCGAAGAGGCTAAGGCAGCCAAGAAACCGCTCTACATTTGGACCATCAATGAAGAAGCGGAGATGATCCGCTACCTCCAAAAACCTCTGGATGGAATGATCACAGACTTCCCAGATAAGGTGCAGGCCTATAAGGGAGAACTGGCAGATGAGAACAGCTACTGGGATCGGTTTATCCGCGTAATTGAAGATAGTGGTATCTAGAGGAACTAGAGTTATGTGGTATAATGAGGGCAAAATAAGATTAGAAAGCGTAGTAGGACATGAAAGGATTTTTTAAATTTTTAACAGTACTCCTGGTTATCTTGGGGCTTGCCTGGTATTTGATTCTTCCTAGTAAGCCAGTCACTAGTCAGGAGCGCTTTGGGGCTTGGCAAGAAAAAACAAATTTTGTCACCTTGATACAGCAGGCGGTGTCTAATTTGACCTCCACCGGAGATGGCTTGACTTCGCAAATGGTTGTTGCCAATAATGATTTAAAATCGATTTTGAATGAGAATCTTTCTGACCAACAAAAACAAGATTTGGCAGATTCAGCCATTCAGTTTGAGCAGTCCAACCTCCAGGTTCGTTATCCACTTGAGTTGTTTGGACCGGTGACCAGTCAATTGGAGCTGAATTTGGACTTGGTGATCAAGGAAGGCCAATTAGAAGCAGTGATCCAGTCTGCTAAATTGGGGAAAATTCCTTTGCCAAAAGCTCTCTTGCGTATGGTTCTAGACCAAGGCACCCTGCCTCAGGATTTTAGACGGGATGATTTGACGCTACCGATTACACTTCCTGCAGAAGGCTATGCCTTGGAGAGTATTGAAATTCATAATGGCCAGGCCATTGTTTACCTCAAGTTAAATCGTGAACGTCTGCTAGCCATGCTAGAATCGCAAATTAAGCCTTAGAGATACGAAGAAGACCCCAATTCACGTAGGAATTGGGGTCTTTGTTAACCTCCGAAGAGTTTTTGGAAGAAGCCTTTTTTGGCTTTACTTTCTGTTTTACTTGGTTTCTGGGGGAGATAGGTTTGGATGCTAGGGTCCTCCAGATTCAGGGCATGGTCGGAATGGAGAATTAGCCCGAAGGGGGAGTGTTGGCAATCATCGGATACAATGGTTGTTGCAATTTCTTGCTCTTTTCCGATTTTGAGGTAGGCCAATTGGAGGTCATTGGGAAGACTGGGTGAGATTTTGAGATAGAGAGGGGAGTAGCTGTTTTGTAAGCTAGTGATGATCCTTGGTAAATTGTCTTTAACAGTAGCTTCCTTGGCTTCTGCGATTGAAACTTGGCAGGCAACTCTTTCTTGAAAGGTTTCGAGATACTTTCGTTGTTGATCAGGATCCAAGCGCTGGCAACCAGTTGCTTTTTGCATCAGTGTTTTTTCAAGATTTTCCATATTTCCAGTATAGCACTTTTTAAAGACGTCCAAGGGAAAGGATAACTTGCAATTTATTTCACAACGATCCAATTTTTCCTTGAAAAACCACTTTTTTTACGTTATGATAGAAGGGTAATAAAAATTAACTCATAAGGAGAGTAAGAAATGTCAATTATTACTGATGTTTACGCTCGCGAAGTCCTTGACTCACGCGGTAACCCAACACTTGAAGTAGAAGTTTACACAGAATCTGGCGCATTTGGTCGCGGTATGGTTCCTTCAGGAGCTTCTACAGGTGAGCACGAAGCAGTAGAACTTCGTGATGGAGATAAATCTCGTTACCTAGGTCTTGGTACACAAAAAGCTGTTGACAACGTAAACAACATCATCGCAGAAGCTTTGATTGGTTTTGATGTACGTGATCAACAAGCGATCGACCGTGCTATGATCGAACTTGATGGAACTCCAAACAAAGGTAAATTGGGTGCGAACGCAATCCTTGGTGTTTCTATCGCTGTAGCTCGTGCTGCTGCTGATTTCCTTGATGTACCACTTTACAACTACCTTGGTGGTTTCAACGCTAAAGTACTTCCAACTCCAATGATGAACATCATCAACGGTGGATCTCACTCAGATGCTCCAATCGCATTCCAAGAGTTCATGATCTTGCCAGTTGGAGCACCTACATTCAAAGAAGCTCTTCGTTACGGTGCTGAAATCTTCCACGCTCTTAAGAAAATCCTTAAAGGTCGTGGTCTTGAAACAGCTGTTGGTGACGAAGGTGGATTTGCACCTAAATTCGAAGGAACTGAAGATGCTGTAGAAACAATCATCTCAGCTATCGAAGCTGCTGGTTATGTACCAGGTAAAGATGTCTTCATCGGATTTGACTGTGCATCATCTGAGTTCTACGATAAAGAGCGCAAAGTTTACGACTACACTAAATTCGAAGGTGAAGGAGCTGCTGTCCGTACAGCTGCTGAGCAAGTAGACTACCTTGCTGAATTGGTTGAAAAATACCCAATCATCACAATCGAAGATGGTATGGACGAAAACGACTGGGATGGTTGGAAAGTTCTTACTGAGCGTCTTGGTGATAAAGTTCAATTGGTTGGTGATGACTTCTTCGTTACAAACACTTCTTACCTTGAAAAAGGTATCGCTGAAGGTGCTGCAAACTCAATCCTTATCAAAGTTAACCAAATCGGTACTTTGACAGAAACATTTGAGGCGATTGAAATGGCGAAAGAAGCTGGATACACAGCTGTTGTTTCTCACCGTTCAGGTGAAACTGAAGATTCAACAATCTCAGATATCGCTGTTGCAACAAACGCTGGTCAAATCAAGACAGGTTCATTGTCACGTACTGACCGTATTGCTAAATACAACCAATTGCTTCGCATCGAAGATCAATTGGGTGAAGTAGCTCAATACAAAGGTTTGAAATCATTCTACAACCTTAAAAAATAAGCCTTCCTGAAGGCCGAGAGTCCTTTTAGCAGATTTTGCTAGAAGGACTTTTTTGCGTACTTCAGGCCCTGATTCTGAAAGTTCTTTCAAAATTAGGGCCTGTTTTGTAAGCGCCCAATAACAGGGTATATCAAAAAACCTCCAAGATCCCGAATTATTCATAGCCAACTAAAAAACTTCCAGAATCCCTGATAGATCAAGGTTTCTAGAAGTTTTTGATTTTCACCCATTGGGTGAGACATATGAC
>NZ_JAOBSU010000011.1:0-23565 GCF_025447695.1 Streptococcus danieliae
GCTGGAAATTTCAAAAAAATCCAGTTCTATCAAGCGATTGAGTTAGTTTGATTATAACATAAAGTGATAAACTCGGGATTATATCATGCTTGAAGTCAATTCTAAAAAAGCAGTCCTATCCCCCACGACTTTATCAGCTAAAAATAGACAAAGACCAGCTAACTCCTTGTGTCCCAAGGGATTTGGCTAGTCTTTTTTCTTATTTGGGTGTTGTATATGGAACTTTGATCTCACGTTTTAATGTCCAACTCTATCACTTATCCAAAGCAAAAAGAGGCTAGGAAAGTCCCCGACTCAACATATCCTCTTAAATAGAGCAACCATTTAGTCCACAGGTCATCTCCGATGATCCCAGACTTACTGGCTCCGTTTCTAAACCAAAAGCTTTTTCCAAGGCTTCTGCAAAAACTTCTTGAGCTTGGGCGCCCGAAATCGAAAAGCGACCATCAAACAGGAAAAAGGGAACTGCCTGGATTCCCAAGGCTAGGCCTGCCTCCTGGTCAGCCTCAATCCGCTTCTGATAGGTCTGAGATTCCAAGGCTTCTGCGGCGGTATTCTCCCCCAAGCCCAGTTCTTAAGCCAGTTTTTTCAAAACTGCATCTTGCCCCAAATCCAAGCCTCGTGTAAAGTGCGCCTGGAACAGGAGCTGGGCCATCTCCCGCCCCAGACCTTGCTCAGTTGCTAAGTGGAGTAGGGCATGACTTTTACGACTATTAGGGATCCAGGCCTGGTCAAAACGGAAGTCCAACCCCTCCTCCTTAGCAAGATTGG
This sequence comes from Streptococcus danieliae, assembly GCF_025447695.1. Taxonomy (NCBI): domain Bacteria; kingdom Bacillati; phylum Bacillota; class Bacilli; order Lactobacillales; family Streptococcaceae; genus Streptococcus; species Streptococcus danieliae. Next base: position 772 of record NZ_JAOBSU010000011.1, read on the forward strand.
TAATGGCATCCAGTTGCGCCTGGGCTTGCTCATCTGTGAGTTGGTATTTACGGGCTAGGTAGTCACGAGCTGGATAAGACTGGTCTACAGGGAGACTTGGATCCAACTCAAACGAGCGGAAGACAAGTTCGACTTGATCTCCCTTTTGGTACTTGGCCAAGGTCTTCTCCAAACGGGCTTCTGCAATGTAGCAGAAGGGGCAATAGACATCTGACCATACTTCGATTTTCATCTGACTAGTCCTTTCGGTCAACGCTTTGACTCAGCTCTCTAAAGTCATTGATTTCTTGAACAACTTCCGTAATTTTATATTGCATAGCTGCTAGGGCACCGGAACCTGCATAGAGACGGTCGGGAGCCTTTTTCATGGCAGCTAATTCCAGAATAGCCTGAGCCAGGTAAGTTGGATCCCCACCCTGGTTATGGTTGAGTCGGGCTAGGTCACTCATGGTTGCTTGAACAATCTCGTAATCCTTAATTTCTTTCTCCGGACGACGAATGGAAGACGCATCCAAGAAATCTGTGCGAATTCCCGTTGGGTTAACCGCTGTTACTTGAATCCCAAACGGCTCCACCTCTGCTTGTAATGCTTCGCTCATCATAATGACGGAAGCCTTGGTTGCTGAATAAATTCCCTGAACCGGCCCAGTCACAGAGCCTGAAATCTAGGCTAGGTTGATAATATGGCCTGATTTCTGCTCCCGCATGCCTGGCAAGACAGCCTGGGTCAAGGCTAAGAGACCAAAGACATTGACATCAAAATTTTTGCGTACCTCTTCAAGTGAAAATTCTTCCAAGGCTCCAAAAATACCATAGCCCGCATTGTTGACCAAGATATCAATACGCCCAAACTGATCCAAGGCTTGCTTCACAGCCGCTTTTATACTGTCCTCTGTGAAGGCCATTTCCAAGGCTAGGAAATCAGTCCCAGCTTCCGGCACACGCGCCAAAACCTGATCCCGTAAGGTTACTGCATTTCGCGAAGTCGCGATAACACGATAGTCTTTTTCCAAAGCAGCAACCGCCACTTCCAAACCGATTCCTTTAGAAGCACCGGTCACAAATAAGGGCACCTCTAAAAACTAAATTTCTGAAAATCTAAATGTTGATTTATCAAGGTTTGAGTGATTAAATTTGAAGAAAAACTGGGGTTTTTAGAGGTCCCCATAATACTTTTTCGGTTCTTTGTCAAGTTGTGTGGAATCCCTGTATGTGTTTGGAATTTTGAGAAATGCAAAAATCTGAAGAGAGCATTTTTGAAAACGCTGTTTTTTCAAAATAAAACTGAACAAAGAATCATTTCACCTTGCTCAGTCACTTGACTTCTACCAATATTTACTGTAGAATATCTTATGAATCAAGCAAAAGTACCGTTTTTGTTTGATTTTAGCGGAGCGTTCCAGCGCTTCGCTTTTTTCTTTGTTTTCGTTAATAATATTATACCATCTTTAGCTACAATGTCAACACTTTTTGCAAAAATCTTCATTAAAGCACAAAAAGTAAAATCTGTCAAATTTTTCCTAGTTTTCAAATTTACATATAATTTGTTGTTAAAATTTCAAATTCACATGTAATTTACCAACAAGTTCGTAGGTTTTAGGAACGCTTTTGTGAGAAAATCTCCAATCAACTGTATTGTTCAACTCCTCAAATTCTTCAAACTCCTTCCGCCAATCACCAAAAATCAGTTCTCTTAACTCTCCCTGTTTTTCTAGAATGATCAATTTCGCAATAGTCTCTGCTCCCACATCAGACCAATACATACCTCGATTTTTCATACGATAGGTCAGCTTTCGATGATTCGATTCAATAACTCCAATCCCTCCTTTTGAAATTCCTCTCAGATCACAAGGTTTCGTATGAATAAAATCTCTCCTCAACCTCTTGGAAAACACTTGGAAAGACTCTCTTTCTTTATCGGTCTGCAGACAGGATTCCAAGGTATCTAGAGCTACTCTCAACTTATCTCTATCATGATGATAAATAGCTTTGAAAAACAGAGGCGCATGATCTGGATACAGACTAGTTGCTCTTTTGATTTCTCGTAAAATATGAAACTCGTCCCAAAAATACTCATGATTTTTGATCTTCAAAGCACGGGCGATATTACAAAAACTCCTATAACTATAACCTACACCGCCGTCAGAGTTTGTAATAAGAAGAGTCCCTTCTGTTATTTTGTAGGTTCGTTGAATATAGGACAACATCTCTTCTCGAACCTTTGAGATGGATAAGCCTACAAACTCTTTTTTCTCAACCAGACAAAAGCGATTCTCACTTAATTGCTTACACCCACAGTGAACGATGTAATGATGCAGATAAACATTCTTCCCTTCACTTGTTTTGACTAACACATCATCTCCCTCGAGGTACAGAACATCGATAGGCTTCAAATCCTTTTCTTTTATACAAGACAAACTCATAAAATCTCTTTGATGTTCCAGTAGCTCTCCTGCCCTTTGCAATGTAGAAAAAACACTATAGCTAGAAATAGACAAGCTATACATAGTCGATAAAATCTCAGTAACCTGCTGGTAACTCATCCGCAGGGATAAATCCAATATCGTAAGCTCAACTTCTTTGGAGAATCGATCATACTTATCCAATCCTAGCCACTCGTCCACCGGAACATAAACCTCACCGTTCCTATACCAACGATTTCGATAGAAGGTAATCTCTCCAACTAAAAAGACGACAGTTCGTTGGATTCGATTTTTCAAGGTATAACCTTGAGCTAATAAACTTAACTCCACCTTTTCATCATATTCCTCAATTTTCCTTAAAAAGGCTCTCCTCGCTTCTTCATTATAGTCTACTAATAATTCTCTTTCGTTCAGCACAATCATTCTCCTTTCAAAAGTCAGTATAGAAACTTTCCTGGAATCTGACAAATTTTTGCAGATTCGACTAAATTAACACCCATACCTTTGATATTCGTAAAACAATATCAATCTTTTTGAAAAGATAAAAGAGCCTTATCCTGAGGACAAGACTCTAAGAGAGACTATGATTTATCTTATTTTTTACTTTTATCATCTGCAATATCAAAATCAATTTTATTTATATATGCAAGAACCCATATAACAAAAAACAGCACATACAAAAAAGTTACATTAAATTTTAAAACATCTGAATTATCAAGATGAGCTATATTAATCTCTATAGCTAAATTGAGCAACATCGTATAAGCAAAACCATTTATATCCAAGAATGTTAATAGATCAAAGTCACCATTAGCAGGAAGTATTCTATTAATCCATATAATAATAGAATCGAGCAACTTCTTTAAAGGAAAATAACTCATCAATAGAATAATATTGAAAAATGCATACTTTTTTAAGAAAGCTGGAAACTCTATAAATTGAAACTGTATATAAGAAAAAAGGCTTTTTTTACGAAATTTTTCCGAAAAGACAGTATACTCTGTAATCCCATGCTTATAAAAATATAAACATACTACAATTATTACTGTTTCAAAAATTGTGGATCCAGCATAGGTTAATCCTAAAACATCATAAAACAAAATATCAAGATGTAGCTTTGCTACCGTTAACATCAAAATGATAGCAACGGGTAAACAAATCTTACATAACAAAAACCTAATAATCAAAAACATCCTCCTTAGCGTTCCTCTTTCCACTCCTTAATCCACTCTTTCACCAAGCAATAGGCCATATAAACCATCAGCATCCAGAAAAGACCAATCAAAAGGGATAGAAAATCTGCGACAAAAGAAAAGTCACCTGTAAAATGAACACCTATAGCCAGTAACGCAATCGGAAGCACTAAGGCTGGCATAAAGTACATGGCCAATAATCCTAGAACCAGCAAGAAAGCCATGCTGATCCCGATCCATTGGAAGAAAAAGACAACTGTTGCGATTCCAGAAACAACCGCCAGGAACATCAGTAAAAGTATTCCAGAATAAATTCTAAACATGGTATCTAATCCCCCTTTAATTTCATTTTCCGTTGCATCTTATCCCACTCTCGGACAATGAGATTCTCCAAATACTCAGATGCTGACTTGGCTCCATAAAAAGCCACCAAATCCTCTAATTTCTCATAGCGAACATCATAGTGCAGCGCAAACGGATAACGCTGCTTTTTTTCATACACTTCGGGAGAAATAGGAGTCGCCTGTTTTCTTCTCCCCCTCAACTTTCTTACACCTGGTTGACTCGCTTTGGCTTTCACGCTCATCATTTGCCTCTTTTCAAATAAAAAAGTTATATAACTTATATACTCTAATTATCCTATAAATCACCTTTTAAGTCAATTAAAAAGAGACAATAAATTATACAACTTATCGTCCCTTTTTCAATACATCTACTGAACAAATCCATACTGAACTTCTGTCACTTTTCGATCCGAATCGCCGGATACCGTAAGAGTAAAGACCATATCACGAGTTGTTCGATAGTCGCCAGATAGATCTGCTTCATTGACATAGACCTGATAGGTAATCATAGCTACATAGGTCACCTCGGCTGCTGCTGATTTTGACCAAGAAAGCCGTTCTAATTGAGTTTGAACCAATTTTGATTTGAGGCCATTAATATCAATATCATTGTCCTTAATTTTTCCGACTAGTTCCTTGGGAACAGGAACCCGATAGTTAGGCGGCATAATGACCTTGAGTAGCTCCTCACTTCCCTTGGCAGCGCCTGCTTCCAAAACCTCTCTTTGCTCATCATACTCTTGACCATTTTTCCAGGAGAAGATTGTGTTGAGATAGTCGGTCACAATCTGTTCATCCTGTTTAAGCTCGCTGAGAGGAAAGCCTAGAAAGTCCTGGACAAGTTTTTCCTGTTCCCTGGCCAGTTCTTGGCCAAGTCTTCGAGTCTCTTCTTCCTTCTTCTCCTTGAGTTTACGGGTAGACTCTAGTTCTAGGTTTGTTGAAATCAGGCTTTTAGATACAGATGCCGTTAAAGGCACCAAGACAAGAAGAGCTGTCAATAAAACTACAATGATCGACCGTAAAATGATCTCTAGTTCAATCGGTTTTCTCATTGATTATCACCATCCTTCCCTTGTTCACTTGAAGAAAGGACACCAACCTCTCCTGATCCTGGTACAAAGACATCCGTCGGCGCCAACCATTCCAAAGTCTTGACCATAGACAACAATTGAAATTTATTCGCCTCCTCATTGTACCAGACCTTCATGAGAAGTACGGTTCTTCCCTCCCCATCAACAATACTAATACTATCAGCTGCTTGTACTGTGAAGGTAAAGTCAGGAATCTGACGGTTGAGAACCATTTTCCAATCAGATCCACGGTAAAGGAAGAGTTCCCGACTCTCCCCTAATACCATGACATCATCAATCTTTTCTCTCAGTTTCTCGACTTCTTTCGCCTGCTTCTCTTTTTCAGCTGCCAATAGCTCTTTCGATAACTTGAAATACTCTTCAAAAACCGTCTTTTTCCGGTTTTCTAATTCTTCATAATTCTTTAGAGTTTGGCCATTTTGAATAGCTTTTAGCAAGGTTTCATCCTTATTTTTCTTAGTGTCCAAGGTTACAATCGCTGCCTTTTCCCCCAGTAACTGATTCTCCATATTCTGCTTATCCTTATTAAAGCCTTGATAAATAGTAAATAGAATAATCGTTAGTATTGCTAAAGCAGCAACTGCCCCAATCTGTTTATCCCTTTTTTGGGTCATTGTCTCCTCCTTACTTCCCTTTCCCTGAGAGTCTAGGATCTTCTTTGGTTGTGCCGTCTACACGAATTTGTAATGGATTCGGTTGAATAAATTCATCTCCTAGGTAATTGGGCGCAGCTGTATCAAACCAACCAACCTCAATTCCTTCCAAGACAAGCCCTGGATCAATAATTGGATCATCAACGCTGCCACCATAGTTCTTTTCATCCAAGTTAATCCCAGTCCACAAGTTAACACCATTGGCTACCGCATCCGCATTTAGAACCCCGAAATGTAAATGAGTGAGTCCTGGGGAACCTGTATCCCCTTCTGTGCCGATTCGTTGACCCGCCTCAATCTTATCGCCAATCTGGACATTGCCATAAGCTCCATCAATCAATAGATGGGTATACTCGAGGACTACCGGTTTATCCAATCCAGTATCGGCAGGTTCACTTTTAATCAGGATTTGGCCAAAACCAGGACTCTTACCAACAACAGTTCCGTTGTAAACTGAAAAGATCTCCCCCTTTTCCCCTTTCGGTGAGAAAGCAATTCCCCAATCTGCTACAACATCAATCCCATTGTGCGTACTGAATCCAAAGTTTGCAGCCGCTATCGTCCGAGCTTTGTTGTAAGTCCGAAAAGCTGCTGTCCAATAGTAATCATGGTTATAGGGGTGCCCACCTTTACCTTTGGCAGAGGAGGAGGATTTCCCACAGTTATTCGCATTCTTTTCAGAATTTTTCTGAGCCGACATAGTATTGGCCTGGCTAATAATCGATTTCCCATAGTCCGTGTCCACCTTCTCCTTACCAAGGCGAACAGCCCAGTTTGTCGCATATTGTTGCCGCTGATCCAGATGAACCAAACCACCTCCGCCTGGAGCTTGTCCAGCATACTCATAGTGATTGAGCCAAATGGCAGCTCCTTCGGCTGGCGAACTAGCTGCAGGCATGGCCTTAATTTTTTCCAATCGCTTGTAATAATAGTCACCTTCGGCTGTGTAAGGCTTGAAAAATTCGCTGCTATCCGAAAAAGCAAAGAGAAGAATGCTATCAATATCTGCTTTCGTTTTCTTATTGGCATCTGCCCAATCAAAATAGGGCATAACCCCGTTGTAACCAGTCCATTGCCAGATACCAAAACCAACCCAGTGACTGCCATCAGGGGAACCACCTCGGTAACCTTCATCACTAAGGCCGCCTCCATAAGCAGCAATCACCGAATTAAATCCGTTCACAAACAAGGCCTCCGCCTTGGTACCATGTTTCTGAATCTCTCTCACAGCATCCTCAACACTATTGGCATTCGCCCAGTAACTCCAAAGGTGATTCAGCTCCACAAAAGGCGGCATCAAAGAACTTTCTTGTTCCGCATTTCCAATCGCCCCATAGGCCTTATTTTCATCGAGGCCATATTCTAAAGCGACCGCTTGAATCTTTTTAGCGACTACCAGTTGATCTTCTGTCACACTGGTTCCTTCTGGAGCTTGAGCAGCAGTGCCAGAACTAGTAGCAGCTGCTGAACAATCGGCATCCTGATCTCCCGAAATAGCTCCAAAAATACCAGCCAGGAGAGTAACCCCCATCCAAAGAATAACGATAAAAACAGAGAGACTAGCTAACCATTTTTTCATCGTTCAATCCTCACCAAAGATTCAAAATCGTTCTTAAAATAGCGTAAAAAACTAGAAAAACAAGAACAGCAACCCCTAGCTTTTTCAGAGATTGGATAAACTCTTGATCTCTTTGTTTTTGTGCCTCTAAGCGTTCCGGATCAGATTCTTCAGAGGCAAAATAGGCCTTTTCTTTCTCCATGACAGCTTTCCGAATAGCAATCCCACTCTTAACAGAAGCTACTGTTCTTCCAACAAATCCAAAAATATTACGTGACATGATGATTTCCTTTCCTTATTGAATCCCACCGTAGCGGCCTAGTTCTGGTGCTAACAACTGCTGGTTGAAAACCAGGTTCCCCACCCCAGCAATATTCAAAAACAACTGCCCCTTAATCAAACGTGGCAAAGTTTCCAATTCTGACTGATTCATGGATCCTGCCAGGGCTTGAGCCAACAAAGGGATACTGGTTTCATCTGTTTGGGCAAAGACACGGTACTGCATCAAGCCAAAAATACGTTGAACAGCTGTCACATAAGGATCCTTATGACTGCCTTGACCTCCCTCAAAAAGAATCCCTCGAAGCGAGTTCACAGATAGAACGACACCTGCAAAGTTATCCCCCATAGAATCGATAATATCCGCTAAAAGCTCCACACTGCTTTCATACTTAGGATTAATCAAGGTCTGAGCTTCACTGATGTTTACAATGTAGTGCTGCATATCCATCTCAGATAGAGAGGGGTTCTCTTTCATCAATTGTTTACAACGTTTTCCATTGTTGACAATATCTGCCGATACTAGAGAGAGCACAGAAAAGATTTGAGCATTTAAAAGCTGCGGCGTTCCCTTCAAGCCCGAAAAATCAAAAGTAACCACTTGTTCTGAAGTAATATCTTGAAACTCCGTTGTCCCTTCAAAAATATCCGCATGCGTCGTCAGAAGTTCGTTAAAAGTATTGTAGATTCGTTTGACCGAAGCTAATTCCGATTCATTGGAACTCTTCTTCTGTTCCAGCTGCCGACGATAGTCATCTACATACAAGACAAAATCAGACAGAATCGGATACTCTTCATTGACCAGATCAGTCGCCTTGAGTCTTTCAGGGTGCAATTTCGGATTACGAGCCCATAGCCCCTCTGAGATATAAAAATCATTTAAGAGGGTTCCAAAAGTGGTTAAATCATCGCCGCTAACATCCTCATTCAAGAGCTTAAAAATACTCTTCAATTTTTGCGTATGCAGGTTATAGGATTTTTTCTTATCGACCTCTGTCCCGTCTTCGTTAGTGACTGTTGGAAATACTTGAAAAATATTGATGCGGTTAGCTTCTCCTGATAAATCCAAAATCAAGCCATGTTGTTGCCGAGTCTGATCTAAGAAAGTCCCGTTGGCATCAAAATTCCGAATAAACTGCCCTTTAGCGTAAAGACCATCTGTATGCTTTAACAAAAATGATCGCTGTCCCATTTTGGGGTTCCCCGATAAAATCATAAAGGAACGAGTCCGCCGGTCATTCCGCTCTAAGAAATTAAAGTTGACCGCTCCCTTGGTGGGAGTCCAACCAAGATAGACCCCTCGCTGATCCTCGAGCTTGGTATGGTTAAAAAAATAACCCCCTGCCACATCATGGGCAGGAACAGGAATCCCCCTGCGACTGTTTGGCAGATCAATCTGGTATTTAGCTGGAATGAAGGGAGAATGGTATTCAAAATCCAGCTCCCCTGCAAGAATTGTTGACTTGAAGTTAGAAGTCTTATCCTTAACCTCATCGACTTTTCTAAATAACTCACTCTCTGTAGAAGCCGATAGAAACACTCGAACATACATCCCTAGCATGGCAATATTCTTCTTGTCAATTTCTCGGTTGAGAAGTTCCAAGTCTCGGATTTCATCAAGTTCTTTCTGGTTATTGGCGATCTTGCTATTCCCAGTAATTCGAGTAGACTTTTCTTCAATCGAATCCGCAATTTCCTGAGCCAAGACCCGATTATTTTCCCGATAAAGAGACAAGAAGGCTCTGGTTCCTGGAATCAATAATAGTTCCGACAACCAAAAGCGATCCAGATCTTTAGAAGGATATTCGTAAAAATGAAGAACTGTATGATAGCCATCTCCACTAATCCAGTAACGATCATTTTTCCGGAAATCAATATTGCCTTGTGGTTGAATCTGACTCAAAAAAGCTAAATCATAGCCCTGAGATCTGAGCTTCCGTTGTTTTCTTTTTGATAAACTAGGCATCTTCTACCTCCTATACCTTCTCGTTCATGTTGTTGTACTGCTTCATAATTTGTACCTTCTTGTCGTATCCAATTTCTTGAGGGACAAAATCATTATTCCCATAAGTTTTAGCCTTCCGAACCAGATCATCTAGCTCCATCGTTGTAGGCGCAAACAGCCACAAGATAAATTCTGTATTGTAAATTTCCTGCTGGATGCTCTCTTCAACACGAATTTGATTGAGTAACAAGTCCTCTCGATCTTGTAGCTGAAAGTACCTGCGGCTATCTACAGACAGCTTAGCCTTTTCCTCCCGAACCAAGCTCAAGTGATGCCGTAAATCGGTAATCTGGGGAGCTGTATTGGTTGGTAAGGTTGTCGTCTCAATCTGAATATCTGTATTAAAATCAGAGAGCCACTTTTCAAAATTTTGAATGGTACGCATCACCTCATTCCAAGACAGGGATCCTAAATCTTTCCCTGGAATTTCCATTAATTGTATATAACCAAGATCCACCAGTTGGATATAGGCCTGTTGGTTGGGAATAATCGCTTTTACATCCAATAAATCAATGCAGGAATTTAAGTCAAAATAAGACTCAGAATAGCCTTTTCGCTCCGCTAGCCTTCCCAAGGGCTTTTTGTCTTCAACCGGTTTTTCAGCTTTTCGAATAGCCATTATGATTTCCCTCCTCGAATATAATTCAAACTGACATAGCGTTTGCGCCGCCGTCTAAAAAACAAGTACATACTATTCCAATTCTTCTTCCCGCCATTGGTTGGAAGAATCAGGTACAGACTCAGAATCGGACTCAAAATGATAAAAAGCAGCATTTGAGCCCACTGACTCGGTGGAAATACCTTCAATGCAAAGGACAAAGCCATAACACCTGAACCTCCCACAAAGACAAGATCGACCATAAACAATCCAATAATTTTGACCCGAGCATAGATGTCTCTCGGGACGCCATATTTCTCATCCATAAGACCCCCCTATTCTTTTGCCTCTATGGTAAAAAATAAAACCAATATCTCTTGTAAAGAGTCACTTCACTGCAAAAAAAGAAGTCTCATCTCTGAGACTCCTTTACTAACTGAAAAAATCGATCCTGCGTCACAATTTCAATCACTTGCCCCTCTGCTATCCTTCGCATAGCTGCCTGATACTTCTTGGATCGCTTCTCTGGTTGAAAGAGATCCAATTGGCGGTGACCTGTGATTAAAATATTTGTAGCCGCTGAAATATAAGTATGTACAATCGCACCCCTAGCTTCAAGCAAACGAATAGCATCCTTACGACTAAGCGGCCGCAGACTTCCCGTAATAACAACTATCTTATCTTTAAAATCCATTCTCTCTACCCCTCATCTTCATCAAATCCTAGACCTTGTAATGGACTTTGATTTGGCATCTGTTGAACCGCTTGATTCATCTGTTGGTTCATTGCCTGGAATTCTTGGCCAGATTGTCTGAGGTGTTCACTAGGAGCACCTAGAGGATCAACCCGAGAGCCCTCATTAGGAATAGAAGATGCTTGGCTTGGTGATAGAGCATCTAGACTTGTCTCCGGATAAAGGTTCGGAGCGCTCGCATTGGAATAATTTCCAGCACCTACAGGACTAGGATCACTAATACCTGTAAAATCAGGAGCTGAAAGATCTGTTGCCGCCAAGGTAGGATCTGTGATTCCTCCACCGGATGAACTACTATCTGTCCCTAAAGATGAACCCGTACCAGAAGCAGAATCAGAGAAGAGCGGTTCCCCTCCATAATGACCGGAGCGATTCAAACCATAATCAGCATTGGCACTCATCCTCGAATTAAAACCAGCTTTAGGAATAGCATCCGGATTTTTAAAAGCGTTATAGGTTGCATCATGGCCAGCCTGTTCTTTCTGACTCAGATTGTCTGCGACCCCTCCAGCAAAATCCTTAACTTTTCCAACTGCATCTTGACCCATCGCATCGGCCAGATTAACCATATTACTTAACCCGCCAGTTGCAGTATTCACAAAGCCTTGATCTTTCACAGCATCACCAAAACCTCGAATACCTCCACCTGTAGCGGCTAGACTGTTTCCGATAACCCGACTTCCTCCAGCTACAAATCCAGGTACTGCCCCTGCAAGATTAGCACCCATACCAGCTGCAGCCAGAGCACCATGCCCAAATCCACGAGCGCCATTGAAAAGCGCATTTCCAGCCATCACAGAACTCATCAATTGTTGAGCTGAATCGCTTTGAGCTGTAGACACACCCAACCAACGTTCGACCATGGCAATTCCTTGCATAGTCGCATAGAACAAGCCTAGATAGACTAAAGAAGCCGATAATACCTGTTCCCACATATTTAGCCCATCAAAGAAGCCACCTGATAGTTTGGTAATAGCAGATACCGATAGAGTCGGCAAGTCTCGGCAAATCTCTAACACTATACGAATAATGATGACTTCAAATAAAATTCCACCCAAAGCACCACCAATTGTCCGCAACAACTCTTTGTACTTAGTTGACTTGGAAACGGAGCTATAACCGACAATGGGAGAAATCATAGCCTGAATGATAATATCGAAAACCGACTTAACAAATTTAAAGGCCATGGTACCTAAAAGAATCATCAGAATACCATACTGTATAAACATGCCAATCCAGTTGACCTTGTATCTCATGTAAACGGGTTCCAATGCATTTAACCCCTTCGCAAACCGATGCTCTTCAATGGTCTCAACTCCTGTCTGATTCGCATCTAACTTATGAAGAAACAAACCTTTTATTCCTTTTAAACCGTATTTCTCTTTAAAATCCGTCTCCATATCCTTCAGGACTTCGCTATTAGCAGCTCCGTAAGTAGCCGCAAAATCAATTTTCGTCACAAAGTCAGTCGTATCTCTTTGTTTTGGATCATCTGTAATACTATTGACAGGAGTTGATCCTTCTTGAATGGGTTTGATATAGCCATAATCGTCTAAAGGGAATAGCTCTGTTGAAAAATCATTGTCTACCAGAATTTTTAAATCGACGACATTATTTTTCATAGGCTGGATGGCTAAAGACGAGTAATCTTCCTTGCCCGAAGCCATGGTTTGAATGGCTCGAGCATCCTGAGCAATAGCTGATGTAATAGTCGTCAACCCCAAAGGCAAAGCCGTTGTCATAAAGGTGACTAGTAAGAAATTCGTGATTACATTTTTATACTTAACGGGCTTTGTGAAAACTCCAAGTAAAGCAGAAATAATGAGTACAAGGGTAAATATACTGGTTCCAAGCACTTGAAACCAGTGGTAAAATTGACCAATCAAGGTCTCATTATTCCCCAGATAGCCAAATAAGCCAAACAACTTGAACATATTATTAAACACATGTTCTAAGCTAACTGTGATTTGATAAAAAACCTTGGCAATCCCTCCTGGTAAATAATTTAAATAAGACCAATATGCTGTTACTGGTTCTAAATAATTGATCCAATAGGAATAAAACTCAGCTAGTTTTACAGCGTTATCTCCAGTTATATCGCCGTCAAGCTTTTCTACCTCATGCATTAAGTCTGAAAAGGTGCCATACCTCATGATAGAATCCTCTACTTTCTATTTGATGACTCCATCATAAGGAATAATTTCCAAATCTTTTTTAAAGGGCAACAAAAAAGCCTCATTTCTGAGACTTTTTATTTTCATCAGCTACACCTGAAAAATCGAAGTACGCATCGTCTTCTTTGTAACCTCGACGAAGTTCTATAACTCGGATATTTTCACCATCATTATTCAATACCACCTGATAATAAGCATATGCATTCTCTAAATTTGTCTTATCATCCACATCGATGGCAATTGTAAAATTATCTGTTTCTTTCAACTCATCTTCAAGATCAACTAGAGCACCCCTATAGGTAGGAGGAATCTTCTTTACTTGTTCTTCCGATAGAACTGCATATTTTGTACTTTGATTTCGACTGTTTGTTATCAGCTTTTGGGATTTATCAAAAACTAGCGTATCCCCACCATGATTAAATGGATATTCATAACCAGATTCTTGCGAATATCCTGTATAGCTATCTTTCAACACATTTTTTTCAAGATCTTCTGGTGACTTTGCGCCACATGCTGATAGTAAGAAAATAACCATACTACAAACAACTAGACGAGCAGCCTTCCCTAATTTCATAATATTTCTCCTTTTAAGTTCCTAATCTTATTATAGCTGATACATTCTGAAAAATTAAAGATCACACAATAAAACAGCCAACTAGTTATATAACTTTACACTATAAGAGTCATTTTAAATAATAATCTGGATTCTCATCAAATTCTATTTCGGAACAATAACCTATGTATCTATATATTTTTGTCAAAAGAACATCATCTCTTAAAATCTTTATGGTTTCTCTAGCTTTCAACTGTCTATTCCGTTTAGAATTACTATTATATACCAAAAGAAATCTCTTATTTTCATTTAGAACCTCATAATTAGTTATCCCCCGTAAATTAGCATAGACAGAGATTGACTCTAAAGCCTTGAGTTTGATATTCCTGGATGTTATTTTTCCCGACTTAAACTCGATCACATTCAAATACTCACAATTATCTGATAAACTGGAATCAACTATTGCATCAGCTGTACAAGAAAAATTTTTTACTGCCTGTGCAAATCCATCTAGATCATACCCCGGATGTGCACACTGAACTAAATACCGAGAATTATCTGGATCATGAGATAATTCTCGGAGTGTTTTAACTTGTGAATTTTCAATTGTCAGCATATCATCTCTCCCTATTCTTATTTAAGATTCTTTCTGATACATCATCTAATAAATCAAGAGAACCGTTTAATTGATTGTATGCCAATTGAATATTCGTTGTAACTTTTCTAACAGAGTGATTTTTCTTCTCCAATGGATTAATCAAATAGAATTCAACTTGATGTTCACAATCATATAATTCACTATACAATTTTATACCTTCAATAAAATTAGAGCTATGTGAATTAATCATAAAGCGAGTTCCTAATCTTTTATTAAGGAGAACAATGATTTCTGCCAATTTTACTTGCCACACAGGATGTAAATTCGTTTCTGGTTCATCTATAATCAAAAACAAGTCGGAAGTCATCTGATAATTTCTAAGCAACAACTGTAAAACACCAAATATCTTTATACCTGTTGCAGTATTTTTTAAACTAAATTGTTGATGATTTCTTGTATAAACAATGTTTTCATTACTACGTTCAACAGATCCTTCAATTATTTGATTAATATCTAGTAACAATTCCTCTTGAATTTTAATATCTGGTCTCAAAGGATTAACATTTTCTCTGGATTCAATGAGATTTCGAAAAGTAGTAGCTGATTTTCCTCTAACATCACCCCTCGAAGCTATATTACTATAGTATTGGCGATAGCTATAATTTTCTAAATCTATAAAAGAATCTATATATAATACTTCTCTAAACTCATATAATCTGGTCTGAAACATTAAATCGGTGATTCTGCTACTCTTATCAAATGAAGACTGAAGAATAAGATTTTTAAATTCAGATTGATTATCAGATAAAGAAAAGTGACCTGCACCTTCAACATTACGAGAAATCAAATCATCATCAAAATATGACCGCACTTTAGATCCAAGGACTAATTCCATCTGTTTTTCCGGTGAATGTTCAAAATAAGATAGAGTATCTTCTATCAAATCTATACCCTCAGATTCTATCTCAAATTCGTAACAAATATCTTTTAAAATTTCGATATTTTCCTTCAAATATAATGAAAAACTTGAATCTCTATTAAACCACGCTGCTAGACCAAAATATGAATGAACAGATTCCGTCTCTTCATCCAATTCTACCTCTAATATATTGTCTATCCCATTTATTTCAACTCTTTTATGAAATTCTCCAATCAATTTTTTCCTTGTTTCATAATCAATTTTTCGATTTAAAAACCTAAAAAATAGTGTTAGGCTATCGTCAATAATCGCATCTCTAAAAAGAGTATACTCCTCTTGAAAACTATTTAATGTCTCTAAAAACATATACAATGTTTTAGATAATGAACTCTTACCAGAATTATTCGGTGCAGCAATAACAGTAATACCGTTTAACTCTATTTCTGCATCCGCTATTAAACCGATATTTTTATAATTTGCCTGCATTATTCTCACTCACCTTCAATCATTATTCCTTTACTAATAATTTTAACACACTTTAACACACTTTTAGCTCCATATGTAAAAACATAGGGGAATTTTAAAATACTTCATCAAAAAAACTGAACAGAGTTGAATCCTCTGCTCAGTTCTGTCAACGACAACTACATCACATCATCCACGAAGAAATCATCGTCTAGGAAGTTGTCCTCATAACCAGGTAAAGCATCACCGCCAATTACACTAGCTACTACGGCTTCAAATAATTCTTCAGTCGACTGGACTGCTTGGGGCTGCCCTTGAATCTGAGTCCTGCCTCGACCTGCTAATTTTGGACTCTCTCCTGTATTGCTACCGAGGCCGACATTGAAGCGATGCCGCCAGTCAATCAGGTTTCTAAAGGCTCCTTCACCATCGATAGCCACATCTTGTAAATTCAAATTGCGGTGTTCACTTTCAACTGGAATATCTGCCAAGGTCATAGACTGGTCAAACTCCTCTTGTAGGAACATGTATCTGTAAGGTAGGCTTGTCTTGTCATGAAGGAAAATTGGATCAGTCGTTACCTTCTGACCTTGATTATTCCGTCCTTTGACTCCTCGTAGAATCACGGCCTCTCCCTCTTGGAGTTTGGCCAGTTGTGTAGGAGTCAACAATTCTTGTCGTACATGATCGACTGAGACATTTGGATTGGCTTCATCGAGAATATTGCTGGAACGTCTTCTCCGAGTAATGGTTCGACTACCTAGGCGCTTGCTGAAACGTTCATTGGTTTCTTGTGACGTGGACTTAATATAGCCCTGAAGTGAACAGTTATCCTGAATCGTTTTAGCTACGTTCTCACCGTACTCAGCCACCAGCTGCTCTAAATTTTGAATCCAGAGATAATACAAGATATTCTGGCCAAGACCAATTGAAATTTTAGTATCCATGTTCGGAACGGCTGGCATGTTTGTAAACTCATCTAGGACATGGAGAATCCGATTGATACATTTGCGGCCATTCGATAAGGCCAGCTCATAATTGGCATTGAACAACTGATCTAGGAAGAGCGAAACAATCGAATTGTACTCGGTTCTATTTGGGGGAGTCACTAAATAAATGATTTTTGGATTGTCTGAGTAAATCAACTCCACATCCTGCTCCTGGATCAGAGACTGACTTGCTTCATCAATCCTGATGTTGACCCCCTTGAGATCCGGCTTACCTGTATAAGAATCAACTCCCCCATAGATTTTTTCAGCTGAAAATTGAACTTCTACAGAACGAATAGCTGAAGTCCCATTATTGTCATGATCAAAATCGATCAAGAACACAAATTGATTAGGCAATTTAGGAGCAATACAGTAAGTCAGATAACCTTCCGCATCAATTAAGGCTGTCGCATTTTGAACATAGACTTTACCGTTTCTAGCATCTTTAATGGTAATTCTAGCGGTTTTATGGGTAAACTCATTCTCCATCAAGCGGTTCCGACTAGAACGAAGCTTGACCGATAAGCGCCTTGGAAATCCCACCGATTCCAAATCAATAGAATTTTTAGAAGTCAACTTGGCCACATTGTCTTGAAGGAATAGGTTGATTCCTGTCATCATGCTGGAGTAGACATTTCCTTTTGTCTCATCGCCTCCAAAATCCGAAGCTCGGAATTCCATATCTGCCATCTGTCTAAATTTAGAAAACTGCTTTTGATTGACTTTGCGGAGATTATCAAAATAAACGGTTAGTTTAGACTTCTTCCAGACACTCTGTCCTTTTTCTGGGTTTTCGACGATTTCCCCATCACTATCTACAAAGACATCCTCTGATCCCAAATTGGCCAAAAATTTAGCAATATTGTGGATGGTAATGGTGTCCCAGGCATCCTCCTCACCATTTTGAAAGGTTTCATTAGCTCTATCTATGAGTGCCATAGTCAAGGCATTAAACAAGGAAATCGAAGACTTACGGAAGTATTCTGAGTTCCCTTTCCCTCCTCCTTTTGGCTGCGGGAAAATCGCTTCTGCAACGGCATTGACACGAGTCTGAGCCTTTTCATAATATCCCCTTTTGGCGGCCGCAATCGCTAACTCTAAGGGATTGTAGGACATTGACCAATCCATATTCTGGAAGGACAAAACCTCCACATCATAGCCCCGTTTACGCATGGTTTTGTAAGAAGCTTGATAGTGCTCTCCCTTGGGATCCTGAATAACCATCGAAGGCTGCTTTTCTGCTCGACTATTAATATCGATAATTGGAGCTACACGGCTTTCCCCTTTACCAGATCGGGTGATCCCAATATCCAAAAGATTGACGGTAGCATCTTCTATATAGTAATCCCCAGATACTTGTCCTAAATTTCCTAAGATCCTCTGTGCCTGATAGATATACCTACCAACTGTTCGATTCTGCCACTTCATCTGAGAAGCTAAGGTTACACCAGCTAAATTTTTCCTCGTTTCATGTAGAACAGGCACCCCACCATCACCTGGATAAGTCAGTCTCTTGTTTGGGACTTTCTTGTACTGCTGATGGATCTCTTTAGTAGTCGCAAAGCGATCGTCTCCTTCCTCATTATGATTGTAATCACGATACTGCTCAAAATTAATCCAAGCGGATCTCCAAGCAGCGATTAAACCTAAAGTAAAAATTGGAAAAGCTAGAATTGGAGCCAGGACAAAGACCCGTGCATTCAAAAGATTTTGGATCAACAAACTCGTCCAATCAAAGGCTCTATAGAGGCTTTGATCCTTAATGGATAAAATCATAAAATAGAGATAAGGAATAATCGATCGAAGAACGGTCACTAAATAGCTTGTCAATAAAAAGGCAAGGAAGCTAAAGCCAAACCCCATGTAAATAAAGCTCCGGAAGGTTTTAAAAGCTAGAATCGGTTTGACTTCTTTATTAAACCGTTTCCGCTCACGGCCTATGAAAGGCAAGGCATAAACTAGACGAAAAAGGAGGTTTCCTAACCACAGACCGATATAAGTTGGTAGCCATAATAAAATCTTCCGCCAAGTCTCTACTTTCTTCAAACTTTTCAATCGAATGAGAATCTTCCTTGGATCTCTAGCAGCTGCAACTAGAAATTTGCTGAATCTATGAATAGACGGCCATCCAATTTTTAAGCCCCTATATCCCAAATAGCTCACTAAACTTAGTAGGATGATAAATAAGACCGTGTTTTTCTTGGACAACTGCATGAGTATATAAAGCGATATTTCAAGTAAATCAATCAATCTGTTCTACCTCCCTCCTAGGAGCAGAGAATCCCGAAAACAAAAAGATTTGTAATTGAATTTCTGGGGAAGCCGCCCAGTATCTCTTGAGGTAATTCCCCATCCATTGCTGGCAATCATAGGTAAAAACCTGTAGATGGCAACAACTCATCTGTCT
The DNA here is from genome assembly GCF_025447695.1 of Streptococcus danieliae. Taxonomy (NCBI): domain Bacteria; kingdom Bacillati; phylum Bacillota; class Bacilli; order Lactobacillales; family Streptococcaceae; genus Streptococcus; species Streptococcus danieliae. The sequence goes on from NZ_JAOBSU010000011.1 coordinate 19,775, forward strand.
TAAATAACTAGCTGCCTGCAAAGAATCTGCCAGCAGATCGTCAATAAAATGATCTTGTAGACTATCCATACTGTATCCTTTCTGATGCGTATTTCTCCCTTAGTCTACAAAATAATCCTCAAATAGTTTCTAAAGGTACAGCTAAAGGATATGTACAAAAAAGCAGCAAGTCCTTCACCTGCTGCTTTTCAACTAATCTTCAGATTTCAAATATTCTGTTTCTTTAGGTTCTCGAACAATGATATAGCCGTATTTTGCGGAATCCTTTTTCTGAATCGAAAAGGTTTGGCGCAGACTAGCCAGCTTATCTTCCTGTTTCAAAGATAAAACATATGTCACCTCATATTCATCCTTGTCCGAATCATAGTCGATTTTCTCCAACAAAACTGACTGTAAGCGCCCTTCTTGCGGAGCGGTGTATTTAGCGTCTCCGTCTGAAAGAAAGTCAACCAATACCTCCTTGTTGCCAGAATAATAGCTGGTTAAGAAGTATCGACTAAAAACATCCACTTCATTTTCAGTTGAAAGAGTTGTCTTTAAATCCTTTAATTCTTTATAGAGATAGTTGAGTTGCTCTGTTTTCTGCGACAAGTGACTCATCGTCCAGGCAGATAATCCAAAACCAGTCCCCGCTAATAAACCCAGGATACTCAGTAGAAGATAAACTTTTTTGAGCGATGGAATTGCTGCCTCTGCGACTGAAGAAGGCTGCTCTGTTATTAGTTGGACAGAAATCCTTGAAATTTCCTCACCTTCAACTGGAAAAATTGGAAGCGAAGAATCCAATAAATCGAGACTCTGCTTATAGACTGGATAAACCTGATTCTCAAAGTATTCCCGCTTTTCTTGATAACTATAGCCTTCAAAATCTGGATGAGTCAAAATGGACTGAATAAAGGGAATTAAAATATTCTGATAGTGACTATCAATAACTAGGGGACTCGCAAAGACTTCACCCTCCGTTATGACTTCCTTCCCTTTTAGGTGGGCAATCGCAACCTTTTTGAATTGGTACTGTCCATAAACCTCTCTAAGCTCTGAAAATAGAACTTCTGCTTGATGAAAGGTTAGGCAAGGGAGCGTTTCTTCAATTGCATGATCAAAAATTTCCAGGTATCTCTGATCTAACTCTTCAATAACCCGTAAAAGTTCCGAATCATCTTCCGGAGACTTACCATCCAGCCAGCTTATTTCAAGAAATAGATCATCACTGATCAAGGGTCTCGATTTTTTTAATAAGGGAAAGTTCATCTAGATTACCCCGATCCCTTCACAAAACCAGCGAGCCACGTTATTATACTTACTCCAGCAAATACTACCACAACTGCAAGCGCAATTGCCCACCAATACTCTTTAATCTTAGCTCTAATTTCACGACCGCCAAAGCCGTAAATAAGTCCTGTCACAACCAGAGCGAGTGAAAAGATACCGATAGCAATTCCCTGGAATTTTGTAACTCCTTGATTGGATAAAGTATTTACCTTTGCAAAGGGATCGTCCGCAGACACCGATGTAGGAAGTACTGAAGCTAGAAAAGTAGCAAAGGGTATTGCCACAAAGTCTAGCTTTTCTTTTACCTTCTTAAACGGATTTGTCAAATGATATTTCATAAATGTCCTCCTTTTTTTCTTTGACAGTAGCAGTATACAGAATCATAAGCGAAACGCTTATAAAGGGTCACATCACTGATTCATTTAAAAATAAATCATCAGACTGAATATCAAAACGAATCTCTCGCTGATCAATCCGATGGTATTCATCAGGGGCTTCTCCATCGATCCAGGCATAGATACGGTAAGCCGAGCCATTGTCTTCTAAATCAAGGCTCATTTTGGCTATCGGGGCTAAAATCTTCTGTTTGATAATCCGCTCCAAAGGCCGTGCCCCATTCTCTACATCCGTTCCCACATCTGACAAATAATCGACTAGCTCAGGCGAATAAGAAAACAGGAGATCCTTCTTGGCCATTCTTTCTCTCATTTTTAAAAGGTTCTTCCTAATAATTTCCTTCCCAACCATCTCATCCAGCATATTAAAAATCAGCTTATGCTCAATTCGGTTCAGAAATTCAGGTCGGAACTCTGTTCTTAATTCTGTTCCCATGCTTTTCTCAAACTGTTTCCGATCCCTGGCTGTTAAATCTTTAAAACTGCCCTTCAGTTCATACTGTTTGATAATTTTTTGTGCTCCGATATTGGTCGTAATCACAACAATCGTATTCTTAAAGCTCACCAATCGCCCTGAAGAATCCGTCAAGCGTCCATCATCAAGAACCTGGAGAAACAGGTCTACAACCTCCCCGTTCGCCTTCTCAATCTCATCGATCAATAGCACACAGTATGGCTTCCGTTTAACTCCCTCTGTCAATAAGCCCTTAGTCCCTGTTTTTCGATCTCCTATTAATTTTGTGGCATCCTCTTTCTGCTTATACTCAGACATATCAAAACGAATCATGGCAGCCTCATCATCAAAAAGTCCCTCTGCCAAAGCTTTGGCTAACTCAGTCTTTCCAACACCAGTCGATCCCAAAAAGAGAAAAGAAGAGATCGGCTTGTTTTCATCCTGTAGCCCTGCCTGGGCAATCGTAACCGCATCAATCACTGTATCCACGGCCTCATCCTGTCCCTTGACCCGCTCCATAATCTTTGTTTTTAAACCTGCTAGCCGTTCTCGATCGGCTTTTAAAATCGTGGTCACCGGGATTCCTGTTTTATCCTTAATCACTTGTGCAATCTCTCGTTCCGTAATCAGATTCAGATTTTCAGTTGAAGCAGTGGTTGCTGCCTCATCAATCAGATCAAAGGCCTTATCCGGTAAAAAACGATCGGTCAGATAGCGAACCGAGAGAATCACCGCCTGTTTCACTGCCTCATCACTAATCTTTACCTGATGAAAGTTCTCATAAATGAATTTTGCCTGCTTTAAAATTTCAATGGCTTGAGGAATTGTTGGCTCTGCCACCATCACAGGCTGCATCCGTCTCTCAAGCGCTCGATCCGTTTCAACATACTCATGAAATTCATCGAGTGTTGTAGCTCCAATCAACTGAATATCTCCCCGGGCTAAGGCAGGCTTAATAACATTCCCGGCATCCAGCGCCTGACCTTCTTGACCGCCAGCGCCCACAATTGTATGAAGCTCATCAATAAAGAGAAGATTCTCACCTCTCGTTTCAATCATCTCCTCAATAATCTTTTTAAACTTCACAATAAAGCCCCCATCAGCTTCTGACATCAAACTGGACAACTCCAATGATCGAACCGTTAAATTCCTCAACCGAGGAGCAACCTCACCTCTTAAAATGGCCAAGGCCAGCCCTTCAACAATCGCAGTCTTTCCAACACCTGCTTCTCCTACCAAAATCGGATTATTCTTACTTCGTCTGAGCAAGGAGATTTGAACAGCCTGGATCTCTTTTTCTCGACCGTAAACCTGATAATCTTCAGACTTTTTAGCAACTTTCTCGGATAGATTATCCGTATACTTCTCTAAAAATGGTGTTACCTGTTTCATTTCTTTCATCTCTGTCCTCCTTTAATAGTTCCATCATAAGAAATACTTTCAAAATCTCTTGTAAAGGGCATGAAAAAAGAGGCTCTCACGAGCACTCTTTTAAGGATTCAATCCTTTCTTTTTCTCCTGAAACAGACTTCTCTGTTCTTCTATTTGTTGGGCTAATGAATAGGGCTTTGTGTGCTGTTCAACACACTGTACCCCAAATTATTCATACCTCAAACAACTCCGTGTAAATAGCTAAAAAATCATCAGAAATTGCCAAAAAACAATGGCAA